>JAZSBE010000066.1:0-2182 GCA_045602215.1 Eubacteriales bacterium
GAATTCCGTGGGATCACCGAAAATTACATCAACAAGTATCCCGTCGAGCATTTATTTGAAACGCCGCATCTGCACGTTCTGAACGATGCGCTGATGGAAAAAGGGCAGAAGATCTGCTTTATGGCGGAGTATTTTTTGCCGGATTTAGAGGCTTTGGATAAATGGACCGTCGGGGACGCCGGTCCCTACAAGATAAAAATGTTGACACAGACCGATTTTGCCAACCTATATCTGCCCGAATGGTCGAACGCGCTGTGCGAAAAGCGAAAGCATCTTGACGTGCTCGGCGTAGGCGCGTATGACGGTGACAAGCTTGTCGGTCTTGCGGGTTGCAGTGCCGATTGCGACACCATGTGGCAGATCGGCATTGACGTTCTTCCCGCATATCGCAGGCAGGGGATTGCCTCCGCACTTACGAGCCGTCTTGCTATCGAGATTTTGAACAGAGGGAAAGTGCCGTTTTACTGCGCCGCCTGGTGTAATATCAAGTCCGTCCGCAACGCCATCAAAAGCGGATTCCGTCCTGCGTGGGTGGAAATGACGGCAAAGCCTTGCGAGACGGTGGATGGGATGAATGAAAGATGAAGAGAGTTATTGTAATCGGCTGCCCCGGAAGCGGTAAAAGCACGGTTTCGCGGGCGTTACATAGTAAGACGGGCATTCCGCTGTATCACCTCGATATGATGTATTGGAACGCTGACAAGACCACGGTGGAAAAGAGCGTGTTCCGTGAACGGTTGTCCACCGTGCTCGAAAAAGACGAGTGGATCATTGACGGCAACTACGGCTCTACGATGGAGCTGCGAATGGCGGCGTGCGATACGGTGATCTTTCTCGATTATCCGCTCTATGTTTGCCTTGATGGAATCAGGGCGCGCCGTGGAAAGCCGCGCAGCGATATGCCGTGGATCGAAACCGAGGAAGATGCGGAATTCATCGGGTTTATAAAAAGCTACAACGAGCAGCAAAAGCCCATAGTGTTTGAATTACTCGAAAAGTATAGCGATAAAAACATTGTCATTTTGAGGAGCAGAGAAGAAGCGGATGCGTTCTTGAATGGAGAAATACTATGATTTTAGAAACAAAACGCCTGATCATCAGAGAGTACACACCCGATGATTTTGATGCTTTATATGAGATCCTGTCCGACGAGGAAACCATGAAATACTATCCCAAGCCATACGACGAAAACGGCGTGAACAGATGGCTAAAATGGTGCATTGACAGCTATGTGCAACATGGGTTCGGCCTTTGGGCGCTGGAATTAAAGGAAACGGGTACTTTTATCGGTGATTGCGGCATCTCCATGCAAAACATCGACGGAGAAATTCTCCCCGAGATCGGCTATCATGTCCACAAAAACCATTGGCGTCGGGGTTATGCTAAGGAGGCGTGTGCCGCGGTCAAGCAGTGGTTTTTCCAAAACACCGAGTTTGAAAGCGTGTATTCATATATGAATCGGGATAACGTTGCCTCTTGCGCAACCGCCGCCGCAAACGGCATGACGAGGATCAAGGCGTACGATAACGGCGACGAAGCATTGTACGTGTATAGGATCACACGCGACGAGTGGGAAAAATCGAGGAACAAAAATGATTGAGTATTTGAAAACAGACCGCCTCATTCTGCGCCCGTGGCGCGAGAGTGATGCAGAGGATTTATATACATACGCAAGTGACCACGAGGTAGGCCTACCTGCCGGATGGCCACCCCACACGAGCGTGGAGAACAGCCGCGAGATCATTCGAACGGTGTTGTCCAAGCCCGAGACTTTTGCCGTGTGCCTCAAGGAGAACGGCAAGCCCATTGGCAGTATCGGCTTTCACCGTAACGACCTTGCCGAAGCGGACGATGAATACGAGCTTGGCTATTGGATCGGCAAGCCTTTCTGGGGGCAGGGACTCATTCCTGAAACCTCGCGCGAGATGCTTCGTTATGCATTCGAGGACCTTGGCATGAACCGCATCTGGTGCGGCTATTACGATGGCAACGAGAAAAGCCGCCGTGTGCAAGAAAAGCTGGGATTTGTTTATCAGAGCAAAACCGAGGGCATCGAAGTGTCGCTGCTCGGCGAGATCCGCACAGGTCACTCCAATCTCATGACCAAGGAACGTTGGCTGAAGGTCAATCTGTTCCGTCAGCAGAAGCAGCTGCTCGATACCTTCCTGCAAAATGGCGCGAT
>JAZSBE010000067.1:0-12133 GCA_045602215.1 Eubacteriales bacterium
AGAACGGCACCGCCTGCCGCGCCGCGGAGCGTGTTGTGGGAAAGTCCCACGAACTTGTAGTCAAAAATGGTGTCCTCGCGCAGACGTCCGATGGATACGCCCATACCGCCCTCGAGATCGCGGTCGAGGTGCGCCTGCGGACGGTTCTCCTCCTCAAAGTAGGTGAGGAACTGCTTGGGGGCGTGGGGAAGCTCGAGTGCCTGAGGCTTGCCCGAGAAGCTCTTCCATGCGTCGAGAATCTCTTCCTTCGTGGGCTTGTTCTTGAACTTCACGAAGACTGCCGCGGTGTGACCGTCGGTGACGGGCACGCGGATGCACTGGGTGGTGATGACGGGAGCGTCAGCCTTGACGATCTCACCGTTCTCAACGCGACCCCAAACGCGCAGGGGCTCCTGCTTGCTCTTTTCCTCCTCGCCGCCGATGTAGGGAATGACGTTGTCGATCATTTCGGGCCACTCGTTGAAGGTCTTGCCTGCACCCGAGATCGCCTGATAGGTGGTCGCAACGACCTGCTCGATGCCGTACTTGAGAAGGGGCGTGAGCGCGGGAACGTAGGACTGAATGGAGCAGTTGGGCTTTACCGCGATGAATCCGCGCTTGGTGCCCAGTCTCTTTCTCTGCGCCTCGATGACCTCAAGGTGCGCGTCGTTGATTTCGGGAATCACCATGGGAACGTCGGGGGTCCAACGGTTTGCCGAGTTGTTGGAGACCACGGGAGTCTCTGCCTTGGCGTAAGCCTCCTCGAGTGCCTTGATCTCATCCTTCTTCATATTGACCGCGCAGAAGACGAAGGAGCAAAGGCTGCTGACCTCCTCCACGTTTGCGGCGTCGTGAACCATCATCTTGCGGTACGCCTCGGGAATGGGCGTGCTCATCTTCCAGCGGTTTCCGACCGCCTCCTCGTAGGTCACGCCTGCGGAGCGCGCGGATGCCGCGAGAACCGAGACCTCAAAATAAGGGTGACCGTCCAGGAGCGTCAGAAAACGCTGACCAACCATGCCGGTCGCACCGATAATACCAACTTTCATCTTTTGCATAACTGAAATCCTACCTTTCCTTTGTAGCCGGTTTCATCATATGCACTATTATATCGCACCTGTGCGGAAAATGCAAGAGGATTTTCGTTCTTTTTTGAAAATATGACAGGTTGTTCTGCCTTTTGGGGATTCTCCCCGACCGTTTTGTGCAGAACAACCCACAAGAGCTTGACAGAAAGGCCCGTTTGATGCGGGAAGGGAAAAGATTATGAAGCTTGAATTGGTGGCAACCTGCCTGTTTGGACTGGAGAAGCTGCTGGGCGCGGAGATCGACGCCTTGGGACTTCGACGGATTGAGACGATGGACGGCAGAGTGATTTTTGAAGGAAGCGAGGCAGATATCGCGCGGGCGAACATCAACCTGCGTTGCGCCGAGCGCGTGATGATCCGTCTTGGTTCATTCCCCGCGCGCAGCTTTGAGGAGTTGTTCCAAGGGACGAAAAAGCTCCCTTGGGAGGCGTGGATCGGAAAATACGACGCCTTTCCCGTCAAGGGGCATTGCATCAAGAGCAAGCTCTATTCTGTCCCCGACTGTCAGAGCATCATCAAAAAGGCGATCGTCGGCCGTCTGTCGGACGCCTACGGGATCCGTTGGTTTCAGGAGAACGGGGTGAAATATCAGATTGAGTTCTTCCTGTTCAAGGACGTGGTGTCGGTCATGATCGACACGTCGGGAGTCGCGCTCCACAAGCGCGGATACCGCCCCGACGCGGGCGCGGCACCCCTGCGCGAGACCTTGGCGGCGGCGCTTGCCCTCACCGCGCGTCCGCGTGAGGACACCCTGATCTGGGACCCCACCTGCGGCTCGGGCACGATCGCGATCGAGGCGGCGATGATCCTTCAGAACCGCGCCCCCGGTTTGGGTCGCTCGTTTGCGGGGGAGAGCTTTCCGCAGATCCCCCAGTCTCTTTGGAAGGACGCGAGAGACGCGGCGGACGCCGCGATCAAGCGGGATGCCGAGTTTGAGGTATGGGCGTCGGATATCGACGAGGAGATCCTCGACGTGGCGTACGAAAACGCCCTGAGAGCCGGGGTAGAGGAGCATCTTCGCATCTTCCAAGCCGACGTGCGAGAAATTCAAAAGCCCGACCGTCGGGGAAGCATCGTCTGCAATCCCCCCTACGGCGAGAGACTGCTCACCCCCGAGGAGGCGGAGGCACTTTACCGCGACATGGGGCGCGTGTTTGACGGATTTTTGCCTTGGCAGATTTATATCATCACCTCGCACCCTGCCTTTGAGAGATGCTACGGCCGCCGCGCCGACAAGATCCGCAAGCTCTATAACGGTATGATCCCGTGTAATCTGTATCAGTATTTCAAGCCGAAGGATTGAGAAAAAGGAACTGCTCACGCAGTTCCTTTTTTGTGTCGTGGGAAACAAAAAGCCTCTCCCGTCGGGGAGGTGGCAGCCGAAGGCTGACGGAGAGGGGGATGCGTCCCCTCTCACCCGCTCACGCGGGAGCACACCCTTGGGGAGAGCCTTGGTGTCTTGCAAACGCGTATAACTGACAAGCCGACGCGCATATGCTCTTTTGGTGGATAGGAGGGCGTTTATGAGGGGGCGTATGAAGGTTTCGCCGCTGGTGGCGGTGTTTTTTATGGGATTGCTTTTGACCGACAGGAGCTTGCTCTGCCTGTCGGCGTTTTTGGCGGCGGCGTTTCACGAGGTGGGGCATCTGCTTGCCGCGCGGCTTTTGAAAATCCCCATCAGACGCCTGCGGCTGGATCTTTTGGGCGCGCGAATGGACACCGTCGGGCGCATGATGACCTACGGCGAGGAGTGGCTGCTCTCGGCGGCAGGGCCCCTCTTTAGCCTGCTCTTGTCGTGGGGGCTCTTTTTTCTTTGGGAGGTCTCCCCCTTTGCAAAGCTTCTGTCCTCGGCGTCGCTCCTCTTGGGGCTTCTCAACCTCTTGCCCATCCGAAATTTTGACGGCGGGCGGATGCTCTCGGTGACGCTGTCCTCCTTTTTCGGAGCGCGAATATCCGACTACGTGCTGCGTTTAACCTCCTTTTTGTTCCTCTTTCTCCTCTGGGCGGTGTCGGTCTATTTCCTCCTTCTGGCGGGCGACGGATTGTCTCTTTTTTGCTTTTCCATGAGCCTTTTTTCGCACTTTTTTGCCTTCTCGGAGGGGGAGTGAACAAGAGGATTTGCAAGGAAAGGGAAGATTTCGGGAGGTTTTCGGAGGAAAACGATGGTTTTTGGAAGATAATTTCGGTTTATCCAGAACCACTCCGTTTCTCTGTGAAATCTGAAGAATTTTAATTATTTTTGTAAAGCTATTGCAATTTGCTGTCGAATCTGTTACAATAGAAACTGTAGTTTATGGCGAGTGACCGGAGATGCCGGCGCGAGGGAGTCAGCCGCCCGTGCGTCGGGAACCGGTGGGATGCGTTTTTTTGCACCCCGCTGTTCCATAAGTATTTATTTTTTCATAAAAAGGAGTATTTATGCACAATGAACAAGGATGTTCTGATCAGGCTGAACGGGATTTCCAAATCGTTTGACGGAGAGACTGTTCTGGACAATATGGATCTTGAGATCCACGACAAGGAATTTATCACGTTTTTGGGCCCTTCCGGCTGCGGAAAGACCACCACGCTTCGCATCATCGGCGGCTTTGAGACGCCCGATTGCGGTGACGTGTTTTTTGGAGGAAAGCGCATCAACGACGTGCCCCCCTACGAGAGGCAGGTCAACACGGTTTTCCAAAAGTACGCGCTCTTCCCCCATCTGAACGTGTTTGATAACATCGCCTTTGGTCTCAGGCTGAAAAAGTGTCCCGATCAGGAGATCAAGACCAAGGTCAAGGAAATGCTCGCTATGGTGAACCTGAAAGGCTTTGAGAGACGCCGTGTGGAGACGCTCTCGGGCGGTCAGCAGCAGAGAGTTGCGATCGCGCGCGCGCTCGTGAATCAGCCGAAGGTTCTTCTTCTGGACGAGCCTCTGGCGGCACTCGACCTCAAGCTCCGCAAGGATATGCAGAACGAGCTGAAGAACATTCAGCACCAGACGGGCATCACCTTTATCTTCGTGACGCACGATCAGGAGGAGGCTCTCTCTATGTCCGACACCGTTGTGGTCATGGCGAACGGACGCATCCAGCAGATCGGCTCGCCCACCGACATTTACAACGAGCCCATCAACGCCTTCGTTGCCGACTTTATCGGAGAGTCCAACATTCTTGACGGCGTGATGGTAGAGGACTTTCGCGCAAAGTTTGCGGGACACGTCTTCCGGTGCGTGGACAAGGGCTTTGAGAAAAACGAGCCGGTTGACATCGTCGTCCGTCCCGAGGACGTGGACGTGGTCGCCCCCGATCGGGGTATGCTCTGCGGACTCGTCACGGGTGTGACCTTTAAGGGCGTGCACTACGAGATCATCGTGGACGTGTGCGGCTTTAAGTGGATGATCCAGTCCACCGACTACGTGGCAGAGGGGCAGACCATCGGTCTTTCCATTGATCCCGACGCCATTCACATTATGAAAAAATCCGAGTTCTCGGGTATGTTTGGAGACTATTCTTCCTTCAGTGACGAGCTGGACAAACTTTCTGATGCCACGGAGGATGCCGAGGAAGAATGAAAAAGAGAAGCTTTTTTGAGCGTGCGGCGGCAATTCCGCACGTCTTCTGGACGGTGTTGTTCATCGTCGCACCCCTGTTGTTCGTGGTGTACTTTGCGTTCACCTCGCAATCGGGGCAGTTTACCTTTGAGAACATCCTCTCGCTGTCGCAGTACTCGGGCACCTTCGTGATGTCGCTCGGGTTCTCGCTGATCGCGACCACGGTGTGTCTTTTGATCGGCTATCCCTTGGCTTACTGTATGTCCAAGATGTCCTCGCGGACGAGGGGACTTCTGGTCATGCTGATGATGCTTCCCACCTGGATCAGCCTTCTCATCCGCACCTACTCCCTCATGGCACTTCTCGACAACGGGGGACTGGTGAGCAGCCTCACGCAGAAGCTGGGGTGGGGAAGTCTGACCTTCATCGGCACCGAGTGGGCGGTCATTTTGGGTATGGTCTACGACTTTTTGCCCTACATGGTTCTGCCTATCTACAACTCGGTGGTAAAGCTTGACAAGCGTTACATCGAGGCGGCAAACGATCTGGGCTGTAACAGCTTCCAGACCTTGACCAAGGTGGTGCTCCCCCTGACCGTTCCCGGTATCGTGTCGGGCGTGACCATGGTATTCGTGCCCTCCATCAGCACCTTCTACATCTCGCAGAAGCTGGGCGGCGGCTCCTTTGACCTCATCGGTGACACCATTGAGCGTCAGTTCCAGAACGCCGTCACCTATCATACGGGAGCGGCGGTGTCGCTCGTGATGATGATCCTGATCCTGCTCTCCATGGCGATCATGAATCGCTTCACTGACGGAAAGGAGGAGATGGTGGTATGAAATTTCTGTCCAGATTTTACATTCTGATCGTCTTTGCTTTGCTCTACGCCCCCATTCTGGTGGTGGTGCTCTTTTCCTTCAACGGCTCGGGCAGTCTTTCGGGCTTTTCGGACTTCACCCTTTACTGGTACAAGGAGTTGTTCCGTGACGGAGAGGCACTCAGCGCGCTGAAGAATTCGCTGTTTTTGGCGGTGACGTCCTCGATTCTGGCGACGGCACTCGGCACGCTTGCGGCGTTCACCATCGACCGCTCCAAGCGTCAGTGGATGGCAAAGACGCTCCAGTCGGTCAACAACATTCCCATGATGAACCCCGATATTGTCACGGGCGTCTCCATGATGCTTTTGTTCGTCGGCGTGGCGGGACTGCTTAAAACCGCAAACTTCCTTGGCGTGTGGACGATGCTGATCGCGCACACGACCTTCAATCTCCCGTACGTGACGCTCTCGGTTCTGCCCAAGTTCCGTCAGATGGACAAGCACCTGACCGAGGCGGCACTCGACCTTGGATGCACCCCCGCGCAGACCTTCTTCCGCGTGGAGCTGCCCTGCATCCTGCCCGGTATGCTGTCGGGACTGATGATGAGCTTTACGCTCTCGCTCGACGACTTCGTCATCAGCCATTTCGTCAGCTCCCCCGATTTCAAGACCCTGCCTCTTTACATCTACAACCAGACGGCGCACGAGGTCAAATTCAGTATGTACGCGCTTTGCTCGCTTCTCATCGTTGCGATCCTCATTCTTCTGATCGCGGTGAACGTGGCGGGCTCGGTTGGCGAGAAAAAGCAGAAGCGCGCGGGAGGTAGAACATGAAAAAAAGATTGTTTTCACTCTCGCTGGCGATCCTCGTACTCGTCGCGCTGATGGGCTGCTTCGGCTCCTGCGCGGACAGGGGAGAGGTCGTCACGCTCTACGTCTACAACTGGGGCGAGTATATTTCGGACGGCTCGGAGGGGACGGTCAACGTCAACCGCGAGTTTGAGAAATACTGCGAGGAGACGCTTGGCAAAAAGGTCAAGGTCAACTACTCCACCTACTCCAGCAACGAGGATATGTACGCCAAGGTGAGCAGCAAGTCCTCGGTCTACGACGTGGTGGTGCCCTCCGACTATATGATCCAGCGTATGGCGACGAACGGAATGCTCTTGCCTCTGGATCTCGAGAAGATCCCGAACTATCAGTACATCCTTGATCGCTTCAAGGGGGACAACGTCTACTACGAGCTGGGGGACGGAAAGGTTTATTCGGTTCCGTACACCTACGGTATGGTTGGAATCATCTACAACACCGCAAAGGTTCCCGCCGATGACCCCAATATCGGTAGCTGGGAATTGATGTGGGATGAGACCCTGCGGGGCAACATCCTGCAGTTCAACAACAGCCGTGACGCCTTTGGAACGGCACTCTATTCGCTCGGATATGACGTCAACGATGCGACCGAGGAGGAGTGGCGCGAGGCGTTGGAGAAGCTCAAATCTCAAAAGGATCTGGTGCAGGGCTACGTCATGGACGAGATCTTCAACAAAATGAAGGGCGGCTCTGCGGCGGTGGCGGCATACTACGCGGGCGACTTCCTTTCCATGTATGAGGACAACGAGGATCTGGCGTTCTTCTACCCGCGCGAGGGAACGAACATCTACGTCGACGCGATGTGCATTCCCACAAGCTCGCAAAATCCCGAGCTGGCGATGGAGTACATCAACTTCATGTGCCGCGAGGACATCGCGGCGGCAAACGCCGAGTATCACTACTACGCGTCTCCCAACCGTCTGGTTTTGGAGAACGCGGAGTATCGCGAATACATGACCGACATCCACCCCGACGCGATGGAGATCCTGTACGATTCGGTTGACGGTGTCAAGTCGCAGGCGTACATGAATCTGACTGCCGAAAAGCAGGCGATGCTCAACACCCTTTGGGAAGAACTGAAGGTGGAGAGCCGCATCGGACGCGGAATCTACGTTTTGTGCGGCGTGATCGTGGCGGCATTGGCTGCCTTTGCCCTTCACAGCTTCCTGCGTCGCAGACGCTGGGCGAAGCTTTATGATTAAAAAAGAGACGCTTCCGTGAGGAGGCGTCTTTTTTGTGTTACCGTCCCTTCAGAATCTCCAAAAGCTTGAAGCGCACCTTGTACACAGGCTTTTCGCTTTCGGTGATGATCTTATACTGGGATGGGGTCATTCCCGCGTCCACGAAGGCGTCCTCTGCGTCCTTGGAGGACACCGAGCTGGTGCCAAGGCAGAGGGGCGGGAAAAGACAGCACCACCAGTTTTGTCCCTCGGCGTCTCCGATGCAGACGCGCATGGAGAGATAGTCGCCCGCAGGGAAGCAGACGCTGTCGTAGGTGCGGCGCGGGTAGCTCTCGGTGTCAAACGCGATGCTGACGGGGTAGTCGTAGCCTGCCTCCAAGATCACCTTCCGCGCGGCGGCGATAAGCTCTTCGCGGTGCGCCTCCAGTCGCGCCTTTGCCTGTGCTTGATCGGCGCAATCGACCACGAGCGGGGACGTGACCTCCAGAATCGCGTCGCGTACCTTTAGCTTCAGCGCTTGATCCTCATCAGAGTCGGAGTTCGCCAACACGTGCAGGCGAATGACCGAATCGTAGATCTCTGCCTCGCCGTGAATGGGCATCAGTCCGATGACCAAAAGGGCAGACGTCAGACACAGAAAGGCGATAAGTAACTTCTTTTGCATTGAAAAAATCCTCCCAATCGTTTTGATGCTCATAGCATGAACGCATTGGGAGGATTTTATTCACTTGCGATCAAAATTGTTTGAAAAATCAGAAATCGTCCTCGTCGACGAAATCTTCCTCGTCCTCCTCGGGCTCGGAGATCTCGAGGTTGTTCAGGATCGACGCGATGTGCGCGCCGTAGGTGATGGAGGAATCCTGCAGGAAGGTCAATTCGGGGGTGATGCGGAGGTTGAGGGAGTGCGCCAGCTCGCGGCGGATAAAGCCCGTCGCCGCCTTGAGTCCCTTGGCGATCTCCTTGGCGTCACCTCGGAGGGCAGAGTAGTAGATCTTTGCATATTTGAGGTCGGCGGTGCAGTCCACTGCGGTCACGCTCAGGAATGCGTCCTGCACGCGAGGGTCCTTGACGCGCCGAAGAATGCTCATCAATTCCTTCTGCATCTGATCGTTGATGCGGTCCTGTCTGTATTTTGCCATGATCGGCTCCTTTCTGTGCTTCGGGTAAAAAATCGGAAGCAAAGCACCAGCGTTTGCTTCCGTTTTGATATGGGGATCAGAAAAAATCAGTCGTTCTTCTCGGGGATCATGGGATCGGCGACGTCGTCACCCAGCACGTCCTGCGCGACCTTTTTTCTGAAATATTTATCGTAGATCTTATACGCAACGAAAGCGATCGCCGCAATGATGAGAACTGCCTTGATCAGACTCCACCAGCCGCCGCGCTTCTTTCCCGTACAATCGTTTGCCATGCTAACTCTCCTTCGTCTGTCCCAAACATGATTTTCCACAGGACAAACTTTCATATCATAAGTATACCACAATTTTTGAAAAATGCAAGGGCTTTTCAGAATTTTTCCGAAAAAAATGAAAAAAGTATTCCTTTTTCCCGTTTTCTGTGATAAAATATAGGAAACAAAGAAAGGGGGAGAGGGAAGATGACCTACCGCGAGATCTGTCGCGCGTTTGCCCAAGCGAATATTGAATCGCCCGAGTGGGACGCACAGCTTCTCATCGAGCATTTTTGCGAACTTGACCGCGTGGCCATTCTCTCCGACCCCGAAAAAGATCTGACTTCTCCCGCGCTGGACGAGGCGGTTCGCCGCAGGTGCGAGAGAGAGCCGTTACAGTATCTGATCGGCGTTTGGGACTTTTACCGACAGACCTACGAGGTCTCCCCCCACTGTCTGATCCCGCGCTCGGACACCGAGATTTTGGTGGAGGAGGCGGTGAGGAGACTGCCGCGCGGGGCGTTTTTTGCCGACCTTTGCGCGGGGAGCGGCTGTATCGGGATCTCGGTCTTGGCGGAGAGAGCAGACACCCGCGCCTTGGCGGTGGAGCTGTCTCCCGACGCGCTGGAGATCGCAAAGCGGAACGCGCTTCGCAACGGCGTGGACGGTCGCTACACGGCGACCCTCGGCGATGTGCTTGAGCCTGACCCCCTTTGGGCGTCAAACGGCGACAAGCCCGTGGCGATCCTCTCCAATCCCCCCTACATTCGCACCGACGTGATCGAGGGGCTTTCCCCCGAGGTGGGGCACGAGCCGCGTATGGCACTCGACGGCGGCGCGGACGGGCTGGTCTTTTACCGCGCGCTCATGGATCTGGCGCGCGTTTGGCTTGCGGACGGCGGATTTTGCCTCTTTGAGATCGGCTACGACCAAGGGGAAGAACTCAAGGTATTGGCGGCGGAAAGAGGATTTTCCTGCGAGATCAAACAGGATCTCGGGGGATGCGACCGAGTGGCAATTCTGCACCCCCTTGGCATAAGATGATAAGGAATGCGTTTTTTGGAGGATAGATATGAAGATCGTTGTTTTGGCAGGGGGATACTCCCCCGAGCGTGAGGTCTCGCTCTGCTCGGCAAGCCTGATCGCCAACGCCCTGATGGAAAAGGGGCATCGCGTTCTCTTGTTGGACGTTTACGAGGGGATGCGCGAGATCCCAAGCGACCCCGAATCGCTCTTTTTGGAGAACGGGCATTACGAGCATCGCATCAGCGACGTCGCACCCGACCTCGCGGCTCTGCGCGCGCGCGTGGACAACGGCGACGCCTTGGTTGGCAGAAACGTGGAGACGCTTTGCCGTATGGCTGACAAGGTCTTCCTCGCCCTTCACGGCGGAATGGGAGAGAACGGTCAGCTTCAGGCGTATCTCGATTGCTGTGGCATTCGCTACACGGGTTCGGGATATCTCGGCTGTGCCTTGGCGATGGATAAGGATATCTCCAAGCGGCTCTTTAAGGAGGCGGGCGTGCCCACCCCCGATTGGCGACTGTTCCGCGTGGGGATCGACCGCGTGGAGGAGCTTCTCTCGAACATTTCCTTGCCCTGTGTGATCAAGCCCGTCGGCGGCGGCTCGAGCGTCGGCGTTTCGATGGCGGACACGCGCGAGGAGCTGGAGGCGGCGATCGCCGAGGCGGGAAAATGGGAAAAGGAGCTGCTTGTGGAGAGACGGATCACGGGCAGGGAATTCACGATGGGGATTCTCGGCGGCGAGACGCTTCCCCCCGTGGAGATCATCCCCAAGGTTGGCTTCTACGATTACAAGAACAAATATCAAGGCACGACCGAGGAGATCTGCCCCGCAAAGATCCCCGACGCCGTCACGCGCGAGATGTCGCGGCTGACGCGCCTTGGCTTTGAGGCTCTGCGCCTTTCGCACTACGCGAGATTCGACTTTCTTCTGGACGGGGAGGGGCAGCTCTGGTGCCTCGAGGCAAACACGCTACCCGGCATGACCCCGACGAGCCTGCTCCCGCAGGAGGCGGCGGCGCTGGGAATCGCATATGCGGATCTCTGCGAGAGGATTTTGACCATGGGCGACTGATTCGTGGCGCGGATCGGTAGAAAACAGTGTGAGAAAATTGAAAAAGTTTTTTTGCACATATGTTTACAAAACCTGTATGATATGTTATAATAAAGGTGAAATTGAAAAGCGAAAGGGGATCGCATATGAATTGCGAAACTGAAAATATGGAAAAGCAGAGAAAGCAACAGAATGATTTGATGGCAGGAGAAAAGAGAGGCATCACCATCGCGGGCAATATGATTCTGGACGTGGTCAAGAGCATCACGGCGTACCCCGCCTGCGGTCTTTTGACGCACATCAACTCGGTCTCCTACGCGGTGGGAGGCTGCGCGCCCAACACGGCGGTCAACTTGGCCAAGATCGACAGTAGCGTTCCCGTGCGCGTGATCGGTAAGCTTGGAAATGACGAGTACGGAAAATTCGTGCTGGAGTATCTGAAAAAGAACAATCTGGACGTGAGCCAAGTCATTGTGGCGGACGCGCTGCCCACCAGCTTTACCGACGTCATGAGCGTTCCCTCGGGCGAGCGCACCTTCTTCTATCAGAAGGGCGCGAACAAGACCTTCAGCCCCGCGGATATTGATATTTCTACTCTGGGCTGCGACATCTTCCACATCGGCTACATCCTGCTTCTCGACGCCTTTGACGCAGAGGACGACGAGTACGGAACGGTGATGGCGCGCTTCTTGCACAGCTTGCAGAAGGCGGGCATCAAGACCTCGGTGGACATGGTGAGCGACAGCACGGCGGACTATTCCAAGAAGGTGCTCCCCGCGCTGAGATACTGCGACTACGTCATCATCAACGAGATCGAGATCTGCCGCGTATGGGGACTTGAGGCGTACGATGAGAATGGCAAGCTGGATCGCGCCGCAGTTGCCGAGGCGATGAGAAAGACGCTTGACGCAGGTGTGCGCGAGCGCGTGATCATTCACTGCAAGGAGCAGGCGTTTGCCATGAACGCAGACCGCGTGCTGACCGAGGTTCCGTCCCTCCGGATCCCCCGCGAGGAGATCAAGGGAAGCGTTGGCGCGGGAGACGCCTTCTGCGCGGCGAGCCTGTACGGCATCTACAACAACTACACCGACAAGGAGCTCCTTGAGTTTGCATCCGCCGCCGCGGCTTGCAACCTCTTTGCCGAGAACTCGGTGGACGGCATGAGACCCAAGGCGGAAATTCTGGAGGTTGCCGAGAAG
>JAZSBE010000068.1:0-3253 GCA_045602215.1 Eubacteriales bacterium
AGTTCGGCTGCTTCGTGGAATACGCTCCCGGTAAGGAGGGCATGGTCCACATTTCCAAGATCGCACCCCGCCGCATCGAAAAGGTTGAGGACGTCCTCAAGGTTGGCGACGTGGTAAGAGTGAAGTATATCGGTCTGGACAAGAAGGGCCGTATGGACTTCTCCATCAAGGATGCCCTTGAGGGTTGATTTGTGATGAAATCTGTGAAAGGAGAGCGATCATGAATCACCGTTCCGGCGGGCCGCGCAGCTTCAATACCATCAAGCGCAGCCATCGGGAAGAGCGGGCAAGGCGCCGCAGACTCTGCGCCAAGACGCTGGTTGCAATGATGGTCGTGCTTCTTTTGCTGACGCTGACCGCGTTTATCCTCTTGGTATGCAACGTGGCGGTTGATTTTCAAAACCGCCGCGCACCAGAGGTGGAGGATCAGCCCGAGATTCCCACCCTGACCTACGTTCCCGTCACAGTTCCCACATCCTCCTATCTCGAGGGTGAGGTCGTGACCGTGAACGGAAATTGCGTCTATACCTTCCCCAAAAACGACGCCGACAAGATGATCCCTCTTGCAGACCTGCGTCAGCTCGTGGACGGGAAGAACCCCTATGAGATCAGAACCACCAAGACCCAGCTTCTGCAAAGAAGCGCGGCGGAGAATCTCAATGCGCTGCTGACGGCGTATTACAAGAAGACCGACGTGGCACTGGTGGTGTACGATACCTACCGTACCACCGACGAGCAGCAGAAGCTCGGCTCGAGCGTGGCTGCAGGATACTCCGAGCATCATACGGGACTGGTCGTCTCGCTCTCGCTCTCCAAAAACGGCTTGACCATGGATATGAGCGAGTACGCCGATTTTCTTGCCATGTGTCACAGCTACGGATTCATCCAGCGCTACCCCGAGGGCAAATCGGCGCACACGGGCGTTTCCAACTACGGCGAATGCCTGAGATACGTTGGCGTGGCGCACGCGACCTACATGGCAGAGAACAACCTTTGTCTGGAGGAATACGCCGACCTGCTCCGAAAGAACCACGTCAGCCGAGAGGGCAGCGACGGCAAGCACCTTGGTGTTGACACGAACGGCGACAACGTTGCCGATTACGCAGTGTACTACGTTCCGAAGAACAACTCTTCCGACCTGACCACCGTTTACGTTCCGAAAGGAATGGCGTACACGGTTTCGGGAGACAATGTGGGTGGGTTTATCGTGACCGTCACCCTCAACTCTTAACAACATTCTTGAAAACGGAGGACAATCATATGTCTTATGAAGAATACGTAAACGAGGAAGCGATGGAGCTGACCGAGGAGACCCCCGCAGAGGAGTGCGCTCCCACGGAGGAGACCGCGCCCGTGGAGGAGCTGTCTCTCGTGGAGGAAACTCTTGTAGACGAGAGCCTCGTCTGTGAGAGCCTCGTGGATGAGAGTCTCACCGTGGAGAACGATCTTACCGATGCGTTTGAGATCGAATATTCGGTAGAGGAGCCTCTGACCGTTCCCACCGTGGACGAGGATCTGTTTGAGATTCCGGAGGAGGAGTTCGGCTTTGAGATTGAGGAGGAGCCCGCAGTGGCGTCTCCTGTTGACCCCCTGCAGGCAAAGTGCGACGAGATCCGCGCGGTCTGCCGCGACACCGTGAGCCGCGTTGTCAGCGACCTCAAGGCGACCAACTACAATCCTTATATCCGTTCCACGACCACCTATCGCTATGAAATTATGAAGAAATCCACCGACGAGGAGCCCATTGACGTCTTCGAGTTCCAGAGAACCTCGGGATTCTCGCTCCGCGCTATGGCGATCACCACCGCGCTGGTAGCGGCGGCTGATCTGGCGGTCGGAAAGTTCATCAAGAAAAAGCTCAAGAAGTAATTTCAAGGAAAAACCTCCCCGCCGCTTGCGGGGAGGTTTTCGATTGGAGAGAAGATATGAAACACAAACAGACCGAATTTGACGCCGCCGCGATCCAAGAGATCGAGGCGCGCATCGGATACACCTTCCAAAGCAAGGGGCTTTTGCGTCAGGCGTTCACCCGTTCCTCCTACCGCAACGAGCATCCGTGGGAGCTGGACAACGAGGTGCTGGAGCTGATCGGGGACAGCGTGCTCTCCCTGTCGGTTTTGACCTATTTTAAGGAGACGTACGCAAAGAACACCGAAAAAGGGCTCGCCACCGACTGGGACGAGGGCAGGCTCAGCGCGCTCAAAAACGCGCTGGTCAACAAGCGTCAGCTCGCCTCGCGTATGGAGCAATTAGGGCTTCACCGATACCTGCTTTTGGGACGGGGCGACCTCGCGTCGGAGATCTGGCAGGAGGACTCGGTCAAGGAGGACCTCTTTGAAAGCATTCTGGGCGCGGTCTACGTCGATTCGGGTATGAATTTTGAGGTGGCGTCCGCCACGGTGCGCCGGATGCTGGACATCCGCCAACTCGTGGAGCAAAGCTCCGAGCGGGTACACCTGAGCTATCGGAACGATCTGCAGGAGTGGTGCCAGCACAAAAAGCGACGCTTTGCCACCCCCACCTACAGCGAGGAGCAGTCGGCGGACGACGCCTTTCTTTCCACCGTCTCGATCCCCGAGATCGGACTTTCGGCAGAGGGCAGGGGAAAGAACGTCAAATCCGCGCGCGAGAGCGCGGCAAAAGCCCTGCTCCGCGCCCTTTCCGCCTATCCCGAGGAGGCGTTTTACACTCCCGATGCCGCGACCGAGAACTTCGTCGGACGTCTTCAAGAGGCACTTCAGCGCGCCAAGGGTGATCTCTCCGCCATTCGCTACGAGGACGCGGGCGAGGAGATCCTCTCCGACGGCTCTCACCGCTTCGCGGTCGCCTGCCGCTACGCGACCTTCACCTCCCGCGGCTTCGGCTCCTCCAAAAAGGAGGCCAAGCAAAACGCCGCCCGTGAGATGCTGGGGATGATCTGATCATGTACAAAGGTCGCGAGGCTCTGCCTCGCGCTCCGCATAGGGGACTTTTCGTAAAAGTCCCCTATGAACCCTCAAAACTTTCCGTCGAAAAAGAATAGGCAATCCTATGGAGGGTAGTGCGAACAAAGCATACCCTCCTTTGTTTTGTGCATGGAAAAAAGCTATTTGTAGGGGCGACCGCCTCATCTGTCATCCTGAGCGAAGGGAAGCGCACGCGCGGCGCGTGCGCTTCCCGAAGTCGAACCCGTAGGGCGATGCGTAGCATCGGGATCTACAAAAAGTCCTCCTTTACCCGCCCGAGATCCTGGTCGGCTCACGCCTCGCACTGT
>JAZSBE010000069.1:0-11135 GCA_045602215.1 Eubacteriales bacterium
CGACAAGTTTATCCTTGTGATCGGTCCTTGCTCGGCAGACCGAGAGGATACCGTACTGGAATATATTTACCGTTTGCGCGATGTGCAAGAAAAGGTTGCGGATAAGATTTTGATCGTTCCCCGCATCTATACCAACAAGCCCCGTACCACGGGAGACGGCTATAAGGGGCTGTTGCATCAACCGGATCCCAATTCTGCTCCCGATCTGCTCAAAGGGATCATCGCTATCCGCAAGCTGCATCTGCGCGCGCTTGCGGAGACGGGATTTGGTTGCGCGGATGAGATGCTGTATCCCGAAAATCACCGTTATCTTTCCGATATACTTGCCTATGTTGCCATCGGCGCGCGTTCCGTGGAGGATCAACAGCACAGATTGACCGCCAGCGGCTTGGATATTCCCGTTGGCATGAAAAATCCCACGGGCGGCGATATTACCGTTATGATGAACTCCATCACGGCGGCGCAGCACTCTCACACCTTCCTTTTCCGCGGTTGGGAAGCGCAGAGCGCGGGCAACCCTCACGCGCACGCCATCCTTCGCGGCTACGTCAACCAGCACGGACAGTCTATGCCCAACTACCACTACGAGGATCTGATCCGCCTGCATGAGACCTATGCAAAATCGGGACTGGCAAATCCTGCGGTGATCGTGGATACCAACCATGCAAACTCCGGCAAGCAGTATCTCGAGCAGGTTCGTATCGCCAAGGAAATTCTGCATAGCTGCCGCCACTCCGAGGACGTCAAGAAGATGGTTAAGGGTCTGATGATTGAGAGCTATCTCATCGACGGCGCGCAGAAGATCGGCTCGGACGATATCCCCGGAAAGTCCATCACCGACCCCTGCCTCGGCTGGGAAAAGACCGAGCGGCTGATCCTCGATCTGGCTGACCTGCTCTGATAAAAATCCACCTTTTTACAGGTTTGGGCTTCTTCGTCCTGCTTTTTGTGAAAATTGTAGAAAATCAAAAAAATAAACAATATCTTGTATTTTCCTATTGACAAACACACAATATATGGTATAATAGAGGTGTTCCCCTAAAAACAGGGGAGCACCTTTTACTGCGCCTATCTACAAAATATTTGTTTAGAATAGAGACCTGCAAGAAGTGGGAATTTTGAAGGAGGATTTTATGAAGGTCATCAAGAGAAACGGTTCCGAAGTTGTTTTTGACATTACCAAGATCATAAAGGCGATTACCCAGGCAAACGGTGCGGTTGAGGAGGCGGCGCGCATGACGCCCATGCAGATCAAGCGCATTGCCGAAGCAGTAGAATTGAATTGTATTCGTATGAACAGAGCGCCCGGCGTGGAGGAAATTCAGGATTTGGTAGAGAGCCAGATCATGGCGCACGGCGCGTATGAGGTAGCAAAGAAGTATATCACCTACCGCTACACCCGTAATCTGGTTCGTCGCTCCAACACCACCGACGAGAGAATTTTGAGCCTCATCGAGTGCTGCAACGAGGAAGCGAAGCAGGAAAACGCCAACAAAAATCCTACCGTCAACAGCGTGCAGAGAGACTATATGGCGGGCGAGGTCAGCCGAGACCTGACCGAGCGTCTGCTTCTGCCCGAGGATATCGTGCAGGCGCACAAGGAGGGAATCATTCACTTCCACGACGCTGACTACTACGCACAGCATATGCACAACTGCGATCTGGTCAACCTCGAGGATATGCTCCAGAACGGAACGGTCATTTCGGGTACCATGATCGAGCGTCCGCACAGCTTCTCTACCGCTTGTAACATTGCGACCCAGATCATCGCGCAGGTGGCAAGTAACCAGTACGGCGGACAGAGCATCTCTCTGACCCACCTCGCGCCCTTCGTGCAGGTGAGCCGTGAGAAGATCATCAAGAGCACCAAGGAGGAGTTCGCATCCGCAGGCGTTGAGATCGACGAGGAGACCTTCCACAAGATCGTGGAAAAGAGACTTCGCGAGGAGATCAGCCGCGGCGTGCAGACCATTCAGTATCAGGTCGTAACGCTCCTGACCACCAACGGACAGGCTCCCTTCGTGACGGTATTTATGTACCTGGGCGAGGCAAAGAACGAGCAGGAAAAGAAGGACCTGGCGATCATCATCGAGGAGACGCTTCTTCAGCGCTACAAGGGCGTGAAGAACGAGGAGGGCGTTTACGTAACGCCTGCATTCCCCAAGCTGATCTACGTTCTTGAGGAGCAGAATATTCACGAGGATTCCCCCTACTACTACCTGACCAAGCTTTCCGCGAAATGCACCGCGCGCCGCATGGTGCCCGACTACATTTCCGAGAAGAAGATGCTCGAGCTGAAGAAGGACGTCAACGGCGAGGGACATTGCTACACCTGCATGGGTTGCCGCAGCTTCCTCACGCCTTACGTGGACGAGGAAGGAAAGCCGAAGTACTACGGCCGCTTCAACCAGGGCGTTGTCACCATCAATCTGGTCGACGTTGCGCTTTCCTCTGCAGGAAACATTGATAAGTTCTGGAAGATCTTTGACGAGAGACTTGACCTTTGCTATCGCGCGCTGCTTTGCCGTCACGAAAGACTCAAGGGAACACTTTCTGACGCGGCACCCATTCTGTGGCAGTACGGCGCATTGGCAAGACTGGAGAAGGGTGAGCCCATCGACAAGCTGCTCTATGGTGGATATTCCACCATTTCCTTGGGATATGCGGGACTTTACGAGTGCGTGAAGTTCATGACGGGCAAGAGCCACACCGATCCTGCCGCAACGCCCTTCGCGCTTGAGGTGATGCAGCATATGAACGATGCCTGCAAGGAGTGGAAGGCAAAGCACCACATCGACTTCAGCCTTTACGGAACGCCTCTCGAATCCACCACCTACAAGTTTGCAAAGTGTCTGCAGAAGAGATTTGGCGTGGTTGAGGGCATCACCGACAAGGGATATATTACCAACAGCTATCACATTCACGTGACCGAGGAGATCGACGCCTTCTCCAAGCTCGCCTTTGAGGCGCAGTTCCAGGCACTCTCTCCCGGAGGCGCGATCAGCTACGTCGAGGTTCCCGATATGCAGAACAACCTCGAGGCAGTTCTTCAGCTTATGAAGTTCATCTACGACAACATCATGTACGCCGAGCTGAACACCAAGTCTGACTATTGTCAGGTTTGCGGCTGGGACGGCGAGATCGCCATTGAGGAAGAGGACGGCAAGCTGGTTTGGAGATGCCCCAAGTGCGGCAATACCGACCAGACCAAGATGAACGTCGCAAGAAGAACCTGCGGCTATATCGGAACGCAGTACTGGAATCAGGGAAGAACGCAGGAGATCAAGGAGCGCGTGCTCCATCTGTAAGAGATGAATTACTGTAATATTAAGTATTATGATATTGCAAACGGCGAAGGGGTTCGCACCACGCTGTTTGTATCGGGTTGCACCAATCATTGCGAGGAGTGCTTCCAGCCCGAGACGTGGAGCTTTTCCTACGGCGAGCCCTTTACCCGTGAGATTGAGGATGCCATTCTTGTGTCTCTCGCGCCAGCCTACGTCAACGGGCTGACCCTTTTGGGTGGAGAGCCGTTTGAACCCTCCAACCAAAGAGCGTTGATCCCGTTTTTGAAACGGGTCAGGGAAGCCTATCCGAATAAGAATGTTTGGTGCTTTACCGGCTTTACGCTGGACGGAGAGCTTTGGAGAGATGGCTCGCATCCCCGATGCGAGGTCACCGACGAGATGCTCTCGCTGATCGACGTGTTGGTGGACGGCCGCTTCGTGCGCGCCCTCAAGGATATTTCTCTGAAATTCCGAGGCTCCTCCAATCAGCGCATCATTGACGTGAAGAAAACGCTCGAGCAAGGTGAGATCGTGCTTTACGATCTCTGATCAGATCGAAATAAATGCCGCGCGACCTCCATGCCAACGGCGTGAGAGCCGCGCGGTGTTTTTATTGAAAAGAGGAAACCATGGTAATTGATTTTCATACGCACGCCTTTCCCGACGCGATCGCGCCCCGCGCCATCGCATCCTTGGTGGAGGGCTCAAAAGGTGTCTATCCCCCCTGCAGTGACGGCACAGTCAAGGGGTTGACGGAGAATATGGAGCGGTTTTTGGTGGATCTCTCGGTGGTTCAGCCGGTCATCACAAAGCCGAGCCAGCTGGAAAGCCTCAACCGCTGGGCGTGGGAATTGCAAAATGACCGCCTGATCGCCTTTGGAGGCTTTCATCCGCATACCGACGATTACAAACGGGATCTCGATTTCCTTTGTCAGATGGGATTTCGCGGAATCAAGATGCATCCCGAGTATCAGCATTTTACGGTGAATGATCCCGAAATGCTCAAGATCTACGACTATGCCTTGTCGCTAGGGTTCATTTTAATGTTCCACGCAGGCTTTGACCCTGCATTTCCGCCGCCATTCCACAGCACGCCCAAAATGTTTGCCGAGATTTCAAAGGAACTGCGCGGCGGCGTGATCGTTGCGGCGCATATGGGAGGCGCACAGCAGCTTGACGAGGTGGAGCGCGACCTTTGCGGCGCGGACATTTATCTGGACACCTCGATGGGCTTTGAGCACTACACGAAGGAGCAATTTTTGCGAATCGTGCGCGCACACGGGGCGGACAAAATTTTGTTTGGCTCGGATGCGCCTTGGAGCCGCGCAGGCGAGGAAATTTCCGCGATCCGATCGCTGGATTTGACTGATGCGGAAAAGGAACTGATCCTCCATGGGAATGCAGAGCGGATTCTGAAGCTATAAAATAGGGAAGTGCAATCGACAGATCTTGGTCTGTCGAGATCACTTTTTGGGAATCATTTTTTGAGAAGTTTATGTTATTCTTTTTGTCTGAGCAGGTATGCGCCTGTCGCGGCAAGTCCTATTCCGAGCATCGTAAATCCGGATGTCATATCAAGCTCGCCAAGCAGGGAGATTACGATGACTGCAACTCCCATGGCGAAAGTAACTGCTTTCAGGATGAGATTGATCAGGTATCCGGCACCCTTGTGCCCGGTTGTGGAAACTGTTTTGGCATTCATCAGCTCCTCGACGGATATACCCAAGATTTTTGCAAGCCTTGGAATCGTCATGGTATCGGGGCAGGCAAGATCGCGCTCCCATTTGGAAACCGCCTTGTCAGTAATGTTGAGCAGATCGGCGAGCTCCTTTTGCGTCATGCCTTTTTCTTTGCGGAGCGTGCTGATCACCTCTCCCATGGATTGGTTGTTCATTTCTTTTCCTCCTTTGTTTTGGTATCTTCAGTATAACGCAGTCTCAAAGAAAAGTAAACCGAAGGAAGGTAGAGTTACCTAAACCGTCGGTTTACTTGAATGAGAACACAATTTTTATTTGTCGGGGGGCTCGAGCAAGTGAGGGGCGACAGTTATTTGCTGCTCTTTTTTGTCAGGTGTGCGCCGATTGAACAAGCAATGATGCAAATGACAAAGGGAATGGCGAGCAGAAGTCCTGCGCTCCAGGGCGCGCTGTTGCCGGGGACGTAGCGAAGGACGGTGCAATTGTAGGTTACGACCACACACATCACGTTCGTGAGTAAAATTGCAAGCGCGGCTAAAACCGTGGATAACGTTTTCATGGAAGCCTCCTGATTGGATTTTCCCCCACAGGAAAAGTTTTGCCTGTGGGGGAGCTTTTTTGTTTATTACAGACTGTCGATCAACGCGCAGATGCGGTTGACCTCGGCGGTAGGATCACGCCACCAGTCCATGCTCCAGACGCGCTTGATGCGCCATCCGCGGGATTCCAGATACTTCTGGCGGTGGTAGTCTCGCTCACGTGCGGAGCGGGAGATGGCGTAGAGCTTGCCGTCACATTCAATGCCGAGAATGTACTTTCCGTCACGCTTCACAGCAATGTCAATGCGGTAGCCGCCGATACCCACCTGGGTGTCGATCTCATAGCCCTTCTCGCGAAGCGCGTCGGCAACCTTCTGCGCAAAGTCGGTCTCCACAGCCGCAGGAACGATTCCGAAGGTCTCACCGAAGGAGCGAAGAATGCGCTCTGCGTCCTCCTTGTCGTTGTTGCTGACCGCGAAGGCATACTCGAGATACCGCTTGAGGATCACGGGACCCTCATTCTTGGCATCGTCCAAGGAAAGCTCAGCGGGGCGGAAGGAGGTGACGATGTGGATTTTCTTCTTCGCGCGGCTGATTGCAACGTTGAGACGGTTCTCTCCGCCCTTCTGGTTGAGCCAACCGAAGTTGTGCATGAGTCTGCCGCTGGTGTTCTTGGCGTAGCCGATGGAGAACATGATGACGTCACGCTCATCTCCCTGCACGCTTTCGATGTTTTTGATGAACAGACCCGTATCCTCGCCGTTGTCCTTGCGCGCCATTTCGGCACGGATCTGCGAGCCAAAGGCAGGATCGCGCAGAGATTCCTCGTCGATCACGTCGTAGATCATATCGCGCTGGGATGCGTTGAAGGAGATGACACCGATGGTCTCGTTGTTCTTTCTGGTCTTGAAGAACTCCTTGATCAATTCGACCACCTTTTCGGCCTCCACGCGGTTGGTTCGGTTGTTCCAAACCGCGCCACTCACCAGATGAACCTCAATGGGAGGCTTCTCGGGGGTGTCGGTGTTGGGGGCGACGAAGAGTCTGCCCTTGTAGAAGGCGTAGTTGGAGAAGTCGATCAGCTCCTCATACTTGGAGCGGTAGTGCGTGTTGAGCAGGATGTCGGGGTAGCGGAAGCGAGCCAGGTCGAGAAGGCTTTCCTCCTCGAGTGCTGCCGAGATCTCCGCATCCTCGTCCAATAGATCGTCGCTGATCTCGATTCTTCCTTCGCCAAGGCTGGAAGGACGGAGCTGCTTGTGGTCGCCCGCGATGACAACCTTCTTGGCACGAATGATGGAAGGAATACTCTTTTCAATGTAGAGCTGGGATGCCTCGTCAAAGATCAACAGGTCAAACAGACCGTTCTGCTGGGGCAGTACCTCGGACACCGCGTCGGGAGTCATGAGCCAGATCTTAATGCCCTTGAAGAGCTCAAAATCAAACTTCCGCACGAACTTGGAAACGCTTGCGCGGCGGCGGCTCTCGATGGCGCGGCTGATCTCGCCCTTACGTTTGGATGCCGAGATATACTTGATCTGATCTGCCAGCACGCCGGCCAGACGCTGACGGGTGATGGACTGCTTTTCGTTGATGGCGCGCTCGATGGCGTTGATGATGCGCTCAAAGGAAGCCACCTGCGGAAGCAGTGTGCGGTTTTCCATCTCAAAGCTCTGAATGTGCTCAAAGAGCAGGGTGTTGTAGAGCTCGTCGTTCCACTCGATGACTGTTCCACTGCAGATCTTGTGGATCTTGCGGAGCACCGAGAGGTAGGTGTTTTCGTTTGCGCTGAGCGCCATGACCATGGGCTTGACGTTGGCATACCCTGCGGTGTAGTCCTTCAGGCTCTGCTTGACCGCCTCGGGCTGCTCCATCATCAGACGTACGACGTAGCTGCCGGCTCTCGGGAAGTACTCCTTGGTGCTCTGCTGAATGTCGCGGATCAGGCGGCGACGGCTGCTCCCACGCTTGAGGAAGGGCAGGGTGCGCCATTCGTCGATCTTGAGGATCAACTCGTCAATGGTGTCGGACAAGAGGATGAGATCGTAATTGGAGAGATCGTCACGCATCTTGAGGAACCAGGGATAACGCTCGATGGTGAGCTGGTAGAGATCCAACGCATCGGTGAGCTGGCTGTTTGCAAAGGTCTTGTGGATGGAGGAGATCTCGTCGTATTTCAGATCGAGGATCTGCGGAACCATCTTGATCAGACTGCGAATGGTCTTGTAGGTTTTGATCTGCTCGTGATGATCGAGGTTGATGCGGCGGCTCTCCATGTAGAGGCGGTAGGGTGCTACGCCAAAGGAATTGGGGGTGAAGAGCTTGTCCGCGATGTTTTCCAGAATCGCGACGTTCAGATCGATCTCCTCGGAGATCGCGGTGAGGTCGGGGGCGGTGAGTGGAGCGTTGCTGTCGGTGCTGAAAAGCAGACGCTCGAGCTGTCCGTAGAAGAGATTCTTGTTGGAAGCATCGTCCAGCATCATCGCGTAGCGCGACAGATTTCCGAGACGCGAGTAAACCACGTCAAGCGCGGTCTTTTTCTCCGAGACCATAAGAACCGTCTTGCCCTGATCGGCAAACTGTGTGATCAGGCTGGTGATGGTCTGAGATTTACCCGTGCCGGGAGGACCCTCTACCACCAGCTCGTCCTGCGTTTCCATCGTGTGCAGAACCGCCTCCTGAGAGTTGTTCAGGGCATTGATATAGGTCAGGGAGCTTTCACGAATGGAGAGAGGCTTGTCGGGCTGATTGATCTCGTCCTCTCCCGAGTTTTCGGAATAGAAATCGGTCTCGCCGTAGTCCGACACGAGGTCGGTGACGAGCTTGTTGACCAGTCCCTTTTCGAGAATCTGATCAAAGTCTCTCTGAATGGAGTTGGAATATGCGGGGAACTTTCCGATGACCACGTTCTGCACCATCTTAAGCGTGCCGCGCGTGTACTTGGGGAAGGATTCGCCCACGTATTCGGTGAATTTTCTCAAGGAGTCTGCGCCAGTAGGATCAATGCGAATGTCGTTGTCCGCATAGAAATCAATAATCTGTTGCAGGAAGGTGTCGGGGGAGACCTCGTCCAGCGTACAATCGGGCAGGGGGGTGGTGATGGAGTTGAATTTGTCATGCGCGAGGATCAGCGTGCTGTTGAGCACGATGTCACGCGTGGGATCGACCGCCACGGTAATTCCGCCGGTCGTTCTCTCCATGATCACGGGGAACAGGCAGAGAGGGGCGCGAATGCCGAACTCACCGTTGACCAGCGTTCCCTGTACGAAGGGATACGCGATATAAAGGTCGTTTTGACCCTTGTCGCGCAGATCTCTCACCGTTTCACGAAGGAGGTTGACCAGATTGCGGTAGCGGTCTCTTGCGGGATCGGTTTTGGGAAGATCCTGCGAGGAGATGTCTGCAACCGTGACGGGCGTACCGTTTCCAAAGAGGATCTCCATGGGATCGTAGCGCTCGTTTGCGTCAAACAGATCAACAGCATACTTTGCCGAGAGCTTAGGCAAGAAGAGCATACGGTTGTTTCTTGTAATATTAATCAGCTTTTTAGAGAGCTCCCGAAGCGTTTCCATGGTGGAGTCGCCGACGGCACGCTTGCCCGTGCTGTTGCCGAGCACCGCCAAAAAGGACTGTGCATAGCGCTCCACGAACGCGGGGCCGATTCCCGGGATGCTATAGAAATCCGACGTTTTCTGAGGGCGCAGACGAATCATCTCCTCAATGGACTCGTCGCTGCAGATGGGAGGCGTCCGACCGGTCTTCAGCTTTTCCTGTTCCTTCAGGCTCTGGCGAAGTCTGCGGAGCTCATCTCTTAAAACGTAGGGGGCTTTTTGATTCTGTTCCATGAACGTCCTTCTTTCTTTCCTTTTATATTATCTTTAGTATACCATAATTCGGAAACCTCGTCAAGCGGTTTTCTAAACTTCCAAACCGAAACTTTTCGATTTTATTCGAGGATTTTCAAAATTCGTCGGTCACGGCAAGCAGGGAAATGAATTTGCATTTTTGAGGGAGAATGTAATAGAATGAGGCATTTTGAGCGGCGGTGGAACGTCGCTTTTCTTTTTGACGTTTTTTGTAGAAAAAATCAAAAAAATTCTAAAAAAATTTTGCAAAACCTATTGCATATTTTCGAAAAATCCTTTATAATATACTCAAGGTGGTGCAAAGTGGTGCGAAATGGTGCTTTGTGGTGCGAGATCGCAACTTTTTGGATCACTGGGAATCACGAAAGCAGAGGAGGGAAAAACGCAATGTTTGGCGGTGAGTACAGACACAATCTGGATTCCAAAAACAGAATCTTTATTCCTGCAAAGCTGCGTGACGACCTCGGAGGCTGTTTCGTGGTTGCAAAGGACATCAGAACCGAGTGCCTCAAGGTTTTCTCCCTTGGCGGCTGGGAATCCTATCTCGAGCCCATTCTGAAGCAGAACAGAAGTCTCAAGGAGCGCGTGCTCCGTCACCTGAGTGCTTCTATGGTGCAGGTTTCTCCCGACGCGCAGGGACGTATCACCTTGCCGAAGGAATTGGTGGAGTATGCGGGAATCGAGAGCGCTGCCGTTGTGGTAGGCTGCTTCGACTACGCAGAGATCTGGGCGCAGGAGGCGTACGACCGCATGAAGGCGGATGAGGACGTTTCCGCACTGCTGTCCGAGCTCGAGTCCTTGGGACTGTAAAAAAGAGAACGAAGGGAACTTGGTAATTATGGAAGAAACAATTCAATTCTCCCATAAGTCCGTACTGCTTTGGGAATGTATGGACGGGCTTGCCATTCGCCCTGACGGAATTTATATTGACGGAACCGCCGGCGGAGCGGGGCACAGCTCCTGTATCGCATCTCACTTGGGTGAGGGCGGCAGACTGATCGCGCTGGATCAGGATGAAACGGCTGTGAAGACCGCTACCGAGCGGTTGAAGGCTTTTGGCGATCGGGCGACCGTTGTCAGAAGCAATTTCAGAGAGGTCGGAAGCGTTTGCGAGATGCTTGGGATCAAGCAGATCGACGGAATGCTTTTGGATCTGGGAGTGTCCTCCTATCAGCTGGATACGGCGGAGAGAGGATTTTCCTATCAGGCGGACGCGCCGCTGGATATGAGAATGGATCTGAGAAATCCGCTCAGCGCGTATGAGGTTGTAAATGAATATTCAGAGGAACGCATCAAGCGGATTCTCTTTGAATATGGAGAAGAAAGATTTTCGGGACGAATTGCATCCGCCATCATCAAGGCACGCGGGCAGGCGCCGATACGAACCACAGGGGAACTGGTTCGTATCGTAAAAGGGGCCATACCCGCCGCTGCCAAGGATGGCGGACATCACCCCGCCAAGCGCACCTTTCAGGCGCTTCGCATTGAGGTGAACTCCGAATTGGACGTGATCGAGCCTGCCATTCGCGCGGCGGTAAGTATGCTGCGATCGGGCGGCAGAATTGCCATCATCACCTTCCATTCCTTGGAGGATCGTATCGTCAAGCAGACCTTTGCCGATTTGGCATCGGGTTGCACTTGTCCCAAAAATTTTCCTGTTTGCGTGTGCGGAAGGAGACCGCAGTTAAAGGTTATTACCAAAAAGCCGATTCTGCCGAGTGCGGCGGAGTTGGAGGAAAATCCGAGATC
>JAZSBE010000070.1:0-27256 GCA_045602215.1 Eubacteriales bacterium
GGAGATCTGCGACGCTAAGGGCATCGACCCCTACAAGATCGTAGAAGAGACCCAGCCCATCTGCTTCGAGAACGCAAAGTGGGCATACGTTGTAGGCGCAGCAATCGCAATCAAGCAGGGCTGCACCAAGGCTGCTGACGCTGCTGCCGCAATCGGTATCGGTCTGCAGGCATTCTGCATCCCCGGCTCCGTTGCAGAGAACCGTAAGGTTGGTCTCGGCCACGGTAACCTCGGCAAGATGCTCCTCTCCGAGGAGACCGAGTGCTTCTGCTTCCTGGCAGGTCACGAGTCCTTCGCAGCAGCAGAGGGCGCAATCAAGATCGCGCTCAACGCAAACAAGGTTCGTGTAAAGCCCCTCCGCGTCATTCTGAACGGTCTGGGCAAGGACGCAGCTTACATCATTTCCAGAATCAACGGCTTCACCTACGTAGAGACCAAGTTCGATCCCTACACCGAGGAAGTCACCGTGATCCGCGAAGTTCCCTTCTCCAAGGGCCCCCGCGCTGACGTGAAGTGCTACGGCTCCGACAACGTTCCCGAGGGCGTTGCAATCATGAAGAAGGAGAACGTCGGTGTATCCATCACCGGTAACTCCACCAACCCCACCAGATTCCAGCACCCCGTTGCAGGAACCTACAAGAAGTGGGCAATCGAGAACGGCGTCAGCTACTTCTCCGTAGCATCGGGCGGCGGAACGGGTAGAACCCTCCATCCCGATAACATGGCTGCAGGTCCTTCCTCTTACGGTATGACCGACACCATGGGCCGTATGCACTCCGACGCGCAGTTCGCAGGATCCTCCTCCGTTCCCGCGCACGTAGAGATGATGGGTCTGATCGGTGCAGGTAACAACCCCATGGTTGGTATGACGGTAGCTGTAGCCGTAGCGATCGAAGAGGCTTCCAAGGCTTGATTTATAAGGACTTTTTCAATATACCTCAATCGTCGTCTTCGGCGGTTGGGGTATATTTTTTGTCGTTTGCCGACATTTTGCCGACATTTCTTTTTATTTTCCCAAAACGATTGCAATCCTTCTGAATGTGTGATATAATTTTCTTAACGATATGTTCGAAAGAAGGTATGTTATGAGCACGATTCGGATTGATTTTGACAAGACGCTGGGGCGCGTGAAGCCCATGCACGCGGTCAACAACACGCAGAGCGCCCCCTACGATCCCTTTGGAGGGCTGGACAAGTTCGCGGCGGCGCATATTCCCTACTCCCGCCTGCACGATACGGGAGGCGCGTTTGGCGGCGCGCGATTCGTGGACATCGCCAACGTCTTCCCCTGCTTTGACGCCGACGAAAACGATCCCGCGTCCTACGATTTCGCCTACACCGACGTCCTGCTCGCCTCCATGAGCGCAAAGGGGATCAAGCCCTTCTACCGTCTGGGAACTACCATCGAGAACTTCCATAAGATCAAGGCATACCACATCTTCCCGCCCAAGGACTATGCAAAATGGGCGCGCATCTGCGAGCACATTGTCCTGCACTACAACGAGGGCTGGGCGGACGGCTTCCATATGGACATCGAATACTGGGAGATCTGGAACGAGCCAGACAACGAGCGCGATCCTCTGGAAAATGCCTGCTGGCGAGGCACCAAGGAGGATTACTACGAGCTTTACCGCGTCGCCTCCACCTACCTCAAGTCCAAGTTCCCGCACCTGAAGATCGGCGGCTACGCGTCCTGCGGCTTCTACGAGCTGACGCACACCGTCATCCAAGCCGCAAACTCCTCCCAGAGAACCGAATATTTCCTTGAATTTTTCGAGGGCTTTTTGGCGTTCTGCCGCGACAACGGCTGCCCTCTCGACTTCTTCTCCTGGCACAGCTACGCGCCTGTCAAGGATAACATCCTCTACGCCGCCCACGCGCGGGAGCGTCTCGACGCCTACGGATTCAACGATTGCGAGGTCTTCCTCAACGAGTGGAATCCCGGCGCGCACAACCGCGGCAAAACGCGCGACGCAGCGGATATTCTCGCTATGATGTTCGGGCTGCAGAACACCTCCACCGATATGTGTATGTACTACAACGCGGCGGAGCGCACCGGCTACTGCGGCATCTTTAACCCCCTCACGCACGACGTTTTCAAGGCGTACTACTCCTTCTTCGTCTTCGGTCAGATGTACGCGATGGGCAATCAAGCCTTCAGCGAAACCGACGAGGAAAAGCTCTACGTCATGGCGGCATCGGGCAACGGCAAGAAGGGTTTTGCCATCGTCAACCACTCCAAGCTTGAAAAAACGATCGATCTCTCGGTCACGGGCGCGGACCTCTCTTTAGGAAAGGTCAAAGCGATCGACGACGAGCACACCTTTGACGATCTCGCCCCTATGGACGACACCATCGTCCTCCCCCCCTACTCCATTCGCTACGTAGAGTTTGAATGATGAAATCCTTGAGGGGAGGAAGACCTTGGAGAGGGGGTGCTTCTTGAAAGAAGCACCCCCTCTCCAAGCCTCACCCCCGCAAGAACTTTCACCCCCAAGCACGTCCAACGTCGGACGCACTTGGGGGTGAACTGTTTTTACCGGTCTTCGGTAGCCTTGGGAATTTCGATCTCCCCTTCTTGCTTTTCAAAATTCTTGATCTCCTGACGGATCAGGTACAGAATCTCGCCGTTGGCAGACCTTCCGTAATATTTGGAAATATAGTGCAATTTGTAGTGCAATTCCGGATCAATTTCAATTCCGAGATGCTTGTTTTTCTTATTTCTCATAAAATTCTCCAAAAAATATCTTACTTTAAGTATATTTTAAGATAATTATATGATATAATGTTGTTAGTATACTTGTTTTCAGTAGACTATTTTGGAGGAAATATGAAAATTGCGATCATCGGTTCAAGAAACGTTACCGTAAAGAACATGGAAGAATATGCACATCAGGCTGATGAAATTGTTTCTGGCGGTGCAAAGGGGGTGGACACCTGCGCCGCCGCCTATGCAAGAGAACACGGAATCAAGCTAACCGAGATTCTCCCCGACTACGAGAGGTACGGGCGCGCGGCTCCGATCGTGAGAAACCGCGAGATCGTGGACTATGCCGATGAGGTTGTCGCGTTTTGGGACGGAAAATCAAAGGGTACGCTTTCGGTCATCAACTACGCCAAGAAAGCAAATAAGAAATGCTTGGTCGTTATGTGCGACCAATCCTCTCCATAAACACATTTCCCCCACGCGCCCATCTTGATTGGGTGCGTGGGGGAAAGTTCTTGAAGGGGGAGAGGCTTGGAGAGGGGGAACTTCTTTCAAAGAAGTTCCCCCTCTCCAAGGTCTTTTCTCTTTTCCAAAAAACCTTACGCCTCAACAGCCGCAACGGGTACAGCGGCGGTAAACTGCTTGACCAGTCCCTCCCCGACGAGGGTAGCGGTGTCGCGGTAGGCTTCGATATAATCCTCTGCCAAGAAGTCCTTGACAGGGGGCAGCTGCAGCTGCTCGCCGCAGACCTTTTCAATCAGCTCCAACGCGTGCTTGAGCTTGCGCTCGCCACGGATCTTGAGCAGCACGGGCACCTCGGCGTACTTCTTCTTGTCGGACATATCGTCAAAGAAATACTTGGTGTCCTGCAGCGTTGCGGGGTCGATGGCAAGGTAGAGATACAGCGTTCTCGTCTTTGCCGTGATCTTTGCAACCTTTGCGCGTCCCTTGTTGAAGGAATCGTAATCCCAACTCAGGCGGGACTTGACGCCCTTGTAGGACAGAAGCGCGTTCTTGAGAATGGAGTAGTACTCCTGAACGGGCTCTCTCGACTGGATCATGCGGGAACGGCTGCTGCGGCGGTAGCGGCTCACCAAGCGAACCTCACCTCTCGCCTCCATCTCCAGCATCTCGCGGTAACGGTCAGGCTCTGCCATCACGTCGATAAACTCCAGACCTGCGGTGTCGATGCCGTCAAAGGATTCGTCCTCGTCCTCGTCTTCCGCCTCGGTGGCAGCTGCCTCGGGAGCAACCTCTGCAAAGGTCTCGACCACAGGCTCCTCCACGATCTCGGGTTCAGGCTCGATGGCGGGCTCTTCCTCAAGAACGATCTCCTCGACCGTCTCCTCCACAGGCTCCTCGACAACGGGCGCGGCAGGCTCCTCCATCAAGCGATCGATCGCGCCGGCCAGTCCGGTCATCAGATTCCAACGGACTGCCATTCCGCCCAGATGCAGAGGTGTTGCCGCAACACGTCTGACAACGGCGTTGGGAGAGTTCTTTCCCTTTATCGCCAGCCAGTTTTGCGCGACGGTATGGCACAAAAGCTTCCCTGCTGCCGTGACGAGACCGGAAATTTCCGTCTCCTTGGCTGCAGCCTTTTCCTTAACCTCTTGAGCAGCTCCCTTTATTTTTTTGTAGGTTGTGTCCGTGATTCCCATGACATCTCCATTTCTTGCTTTCACAGAAAGCTTTACTTAACATTATATTACTATTTTTTTTTGCTTTTGTCAATACGATAATCAAAAATCGTCAAAAAACGACCAAATCACACGGTAAAGAAAACGCGCTCGGCTGCCGCAACGGCGTTGCGGCAGCCATTTTGTCATTTCATCTCAAAAAATTCGTCCTCGGGCGCGTCCTCGTCCATGCCCTCCTCGGGAACGTAGTCCTCGTCACGAATGACGTCCTCGGCAGTCACGTAGTCGTAAACCACCTCGGTCTCGTCCTCGCCGTAGGTCTGATCGTAGCCGTAATCGATCTGCTCGCCGTACGCCTCGTCATACGTTTCTTCGTACGTGTCTGCGTAGGTCTCGTCGTACGTCTCGGCATAGCCCTCGGTCGCCTCGGTATCCTCTGCGTATTCGTAGGTCGCGGCATCCTCGTACTCTACAAAGCCTTCGCCCGCGCCGTCAAATTCCGCATCGGTGTACTCAACCTGCTCGTTGTCGTATTCGAGGGTATAGCCGTTGGCATCCTCGTCATACGCCATGCTGTAGCCGTTGATCTCCTCGTCTGCCACAGCCTCGTCTGCCGCTTCGTCCGCATCCTCAAACCAGTCCTCTGCCAAGGAATAGTTGGGAACGTCGGATTCCTCACTGAAATCCTCACCGTCCACGGCGGCCTCCACCGTCTCCTCCTCGGAAACAGGCAGCTCCTCCGCCTCGGCCTCGATCTCATAGGAATCGTCTGCAAACTCCTCCGTCTCGGCAGGAAGTGTCTCCTCCTCAACGGGGGTATCCTCCGCCTCTGCGGGCTCGTCACGGTACTCGGGGTTCTCCACGACACGGATCCGTCTTCCGCGCGGAATCAGATCCAGCTTGATGACAAGAACCGTCAGAATGATCTGCAAAAGGATCACAAGTCCCGCCAGAACCACGGTCGCCTGTGCGATGGGCAGGGGGAAGAATCGAATGGTGGTCGCGATCGCAGGAAGTGCCAGTCCGTTCAGACGCGCATTTCTTCTGACGCGGCGTCTGGAGCTCAGGATCACGCCAAGTGCGATGATCTGCGCCAGGAACACAACCGCGAGGGAGGCAAATACGGGGATCACGTTGACCGCGTGGTCGCCGAGGATCACGAAGTCCTCAACCGACTGCGGTGCGGTAAAGATCAGGTAATTTCCTTCTCTGACCGTCTCAAGCACGGTCATTTCCTCGGTGACGGAGTTGTAATACGCCACCATAAATCCGCTCTCGTCGCGCAGATCCTCGGGAAGTAGAAGCTTCATCTGGTAGGGCCCCTGCGCCTGCGTTCGGATATCCTCTCCCTCGGACAAACGGAGCTGATAGTAGCCCAGCACGTCCATCGTCTTGAGCGCATTCTGAAGCTCGGAATAGGTCATGGACAAGCCAACCGGCACGATGGTGCCGCGATTGACCGCGCGCTGGATCTTTGCGTTGATGGACGCCAGATCCACGATGCGGGACATCGCAAGTCTGTATCCCTTATCCATACCCTTCTCTGCGTAAAGGGTCATATCCTCGCCCACAAAGAGATAGGAAATGGGAACGAGGTCAAAGCTCTTGAGCGTATCGTCGCGAATGGTCTCCACCTGCGAGGTGGTGGTCGCCGCGCCGATGGATTGCTTTGCGCCCTCAAACAGCGCGGTCAGCGCGGGGATTCCCAGATTCTCCGCATATTTTCCGGAGCCGATCAAGGCATCGTATCTTGCCTTCAGATCGGCGATCGCCTGATCCTGCACGCGTGCGTGGGCAAGACCGTCCTCCACGCGCTTTACGATCGCGTTGGCATCCTCGTAGAAGGTCACCGACGCCTGCAATTCACGCAGATCCTTAACGGCGGTCGATACCAGCCGGTCAACGTTGTCTCCAACGATCCCCTGGTTCTTCCAGTCGATGATCTTGTCGATCTGATCCTGCACGTAGGTCGTGTAAACGGTGGTCTCGTTACCGATGTGCTCCATCTCGCCGTGAGGCGCGTTCTCGGTCGCGGCAACACGGACGTATACGTGATAGGGGGTTCCGTTTTTCAGTCCGTTAAATACGGTCTCCACTCCCCAGCTCAGATCCGCCTCGTTGGCGTTTCCGTCCGTGGAGCAGGCAAATTCCCAGCCGCTGTAATCAACGGTCTCAAGGAAGACGATGCGAATGGTGGTCTGGTCTTCGTTCTTCGGGTAGATCTTATTTCGGTCGATCGCGGGCTTCGCGGGACGCGGAGCAATCGCGAGAACCTTGGGATCGCTGTCCGCCGTATCCGCGCCGTCTCCGCAACGGATCATGTTGACCGTCGTTCCAAGCAGATGCGAAACCGAAAGAGAGCTGCCGTTTGCATAGGCGATCGCTCCGTTCTCATCCACGCTGAACTTGAGGAGCAACCCTTGATTTTCATTCTCCAAGCGATAGGTTCCCGCAGGGATCACACCGCCCTCGTAAACAAACAGTTCGTCAAAATAATCCACCTTGAAGGCAGGCGTCGCAAGCTCAGCCAGCACCAGTCCGTCAATGACGGTGTCTCCCAGGATGGTGAAGTTCAGGGTCACGCTGTCTGCGTGACGGATGGGGGTCTCCTCCCCGCCGATCTTCCACTTGACCAGCTTGTATCCGTCCTGCACCCTTGCCGTGATCACAAGCTCGGTGTTGTACAGGATCTTCTGATTCAAAAGATCATTTCCCTGCTTATCCTTGACGGTGATATCGGTAAGGTACTGCGAGAGCATATTCGAGAAGGTCAATTCGTAGTGGTTCTTCTCCCACAGAGCCGTGAGCGTCGCGCCGCTTGCAAGATCCCACGTCTCGTAAGACCACGTACCCGTCTGACGGTTATACAGACAGTACATCTTCTCACCGTCGAGATAGTCAAACTTGCCGTCGTTGTCCGAATCCAAGAAATAACCCATGAGGGTGTTTCCGGGATTTTGGGGCATATTTTCTCCCATTCTCGGGAAGGGTTGATTGTAGGTAACCGTGATGGGGGTTCCGTCATACACCGCCTCGGTGGCATTCAAATTCAGCTGAACGGTGTACCGGTTTGCCGTGTAGATGCGGTAGACCTTATTGATCGCGGTGTTCGCGGTCACGTAGCTCTGTACGTAGTCGCTCTCTCCGAGATTGACGTATCGGCTGAAGGTGTAGCCGGGGTAGGTCTTACTCTCCCAAGAGCTCTGTGGAATGGAGGTCGCCTTGTACTTGTACTCGCCAACGACCGTTCCAAGCCCCAGTCCGTTTTCGTGATCGACCACGTCGTAGCAGGTCACGTCGTACCTGTTCTCCTCAAAAATCGGATACAGCAGAATGTCTGCCTGATAATCGTCCGCGCCGAGCGAATCTCCGATCTTATACTCGTGAACCTTTTCACCGCTGACCGCCTTCCAACCAACGAAGGTATATCCGAGGTCGTCTCTGACGGTAGGCAGCTTCGTAGAGGTTCCGTGCGTGTGCGTGGTGGGCGCGGGTCCGTCAAACAACGGAGAGGTTCCGTCCCACACGTAGGTGATGTTGTAGGATCTGAACTCAAAGACCGCTACGTAAGAGCAATCACCCGAAACGGTGAAGGAAAAGGGGTTGGCGGGAGAGGTGCTCGATCCCACCTTCCATTCCTTGAACACGTATCTGCTGTCCTTGGGCGTCGCAGTCAACTCGACGTTCGTTCCGTAGCGGAACTTCCCTTCTCCGTTCTGATCGCCTTGGATCGAAACGGATCCGTATTCCTCGTTGTTGACACTGACGGTCACGCTGTAATAGGCGTCGTTCTGACCCCCGTTCTCCGCCATGACCGAAAGGATGGTCAAAAGAGCGAGAGACGCGATGACGACAACCGTCAGCCACAGGCCAAGCTTTTTATTTTTTAACATGGACATTGGTCTCTCCCTCCTCAGTTCAGTTTGTTGATCTTTTGAATGTTGCCGTTCGCGCGGTGGATCGCAAAGATCGCATCCACCGACAGATTGTCGGCAATCACGGTGAAGCTCTTGGTCAGATCCTCGGGACTCGTCTTGCAGATGCGGAGCATCTTCGCGGATTCCAGTACCAGTCCACGGTCCTTGAGCGCCTGCAGGTCGATCACGTCCCCTTCTTCAAAGTGTTCTTCAAGAAGGCTGACGTCCACCAGGGCAACCTCGGGATTCATCTTGGGGGCTTGAACGGAAGGCTCTGTCGCTTCCTCGTCCTGCTCCTCGATCACCTCGTCCGAGGTCTCATCGTAGTCCTCGTCATAGGCGTATTCTTCCGAATCGTAGGTCTCGTCATAGGTCTCACCGTAGGATTCTTCGGCAACGGATTCGTCACCGTCATCGTCATAGGTCTCGACGGCATCGATCACAACCGTCTCCTCTTCGGAGATGCCTGCAGGAATGCTCCAATCGAGCGTATCCTCCTCGGACTCCCAAGGAGCATCGTCGGGTTCCTCAACCGTCTCCTCGGCTACCTCATAGGTTTCCTCATAAGGATCCTCGTAGGACTCCTCACAGGACTCCTCGTAGATCTCCTCATCGATTGTATCCACTGCGTCATCGGAAGAAACGGGCTCCTCCGTGACGTCCACGGGCTCGGTCTCTTCCTTCTTGTCATCATTCTCGAAGAAGTCCACCTTGAAGGGGCCGTCCTCCGAGAGATATTCCTTGTAGGTGGTGGTAGGCTCGCCCGATGCTTCTCCAAAATACTGCTCGGTGTAGCGAACCTGCGTGGTTCTCGTCGTCTCACGCACCACGGTGGGCGTGGGGGCTGCGGGCTGCTCGGTGGGCGTCGGTTCCTCCTCGACAGGCTCGACCTCGGGCTCCTCGATCGGCTCGGGCTCCTTCTCTGCCATCACTTCGTTGTCAAACTCCCATGAGATGTTTGCATTGGCCGGGATCACGCTGTCGTCCATATCCGCAAGGCTCGGAACGTGCGACTCGTCGAGCTCAAAGGTGCTTGCGGGCTTTTCCTCGCGGATGTATTCCTTGATCAGTCCGCGGGAAACCAGACTGTCGGTATCCTCGAAGGGATACATCGCTTCATAATCTACGCGCTCAATATCAATGGGAGAGAGCCCCTGCTCCTCGCAAACGCGAGCCACCAGCTCCATCGCCCACTTGAACTTGCGGGGGGTGCGAAGCTTGTAGCGGAAGGGCGTGTCGGCATATTTCTTGAGATGGCTGACGTCCTGACCTCTGTACACCGTTCCCTCAAGGCTTGCGGGATCCAGCGCGAGGTAAAGCTCGAGAATTCTCGACTTGACATTGATCTTTGCGATCTGCGTGCGTCCGTTGTGGAAGCTGTCCGCCGTCCAGCTGATGCGCGACTTGGTTCCCTTGTAGGACAGAAGCGCGTTCTTCAGTTCACTGTAGTATTGCTTGATGTTGGGGCGCGCCTGAATCAGCTTTGCCTCAAAGCTCTTGCGGTAGTGCGCCACGATATAGTAACCGGTATCCTCGTCAAAGCCGATGATGCGCTCGTTCCCCGTAAAGTACTCGCGATCGTCCACCTCGTCACTCGTCTCGTCCTCCTCCGCATTCTCGTCGGTGGAAAGTGCATCGTCGGAGAAATCCTCGTCCTCATCGTCCTCGTCTGCAGGAACAGGCTCGTCCGACGCCAGAATGATGCCGTTTTCGAGGTGCGATCTCTGCTCGTCGTTGCCACCCTCCAGTTTTTCAATGAGGCGGTCGATCTTCTCGATCAGACGCTCGGTCTGATCGTCGGATTCTGCAGGCGCCGCCGTTCCGGGAATGGTCTCGCGGACGGTCTCGGTGTATTCCTTTTCAATCTTCACCACGCGCACGGGATTCTGCCCGTCGCGGAACTCCTCAACCGTGGTCACCGTGGTGGTCGTTGCAGGGGCTTCAACCGCAGTTCCCGCAAACGCCGCAACTGCCAGCTCCTCGGGCTCGGTCTCCTCTGCGGATTCGACAGTCTCCTCCAAGGGCTCATAGGTTTCTTCCGACAGCTCCTGCTCGACGGGCTCTGCCGCTACGCGGGGCTCCTCGGACTCGGGCAGCGGCTCTGCCGTGTAGCGAGGCACTGCGCGCACGCGCTTCTTCTTTGCCGTCAGATCCTTCACGGTTGCATAGTCGTAGCCGCTCGAGCGAACCGAGATCGTCAGGATCACCAGAACGAGTGCCGCCAGCGCATTCAGAGCGACCGCAATGGCAAGCACGCCCTCAACCGACATGGGGAAAAGAGACGCTCCCAGCGCGGCAATTCCGTACTGCGAATAGGAATCGCGGCTGTCCTTCCCCTCCATTCTCTCGCTCTCTCGTCTTGCAAATCTCAACTTTTTTGCCAACACGACGATGCAGGCGACCTGAACTCCCAAGAGGCACGCGGAGAGCGCGATCCCAAACAGGAGCAGAAAATTCCCGCTGAAAACGGGTGCCTGTGACAAAGCAAAAAGTGATTGAATCTGAAACATCGTTTCCTCCGTCCTCAGAGCGGACACAACTTGTCCGTCCAAAAATAATCATTCTGTTATATTGTATCATATCCGCGCAATATAATCAAGTGAAATTATCAAAAAAATACGCATTTTTCAAGTTTTTTATCGCAAAATGCAAGAAAAACCGAAGAATTTTCCCTCTTTTTCCCAACAAGATTTTTTCTGTGACAAATTGCGCCTCGGAGAGGTTTTTACAGCGGGGCTTCAAACTTTTTTGCTTTTTTCCGATTCCTTCACAAAAACATCTTGCAATTTACACCAAAATGAGGTATGATATAAAAGAATGATTCAAAAAAAGGAGGGATCGCACGTGTTTGGATACGTCAGGCCGCACAACCCCGAATTGCGGATGCGCGACTACGAATGCTACCGTGCCTATTACTGCGGCCTTTGCCGCGCCATGGGCAAATGCACGGGACAGTGCTCTCGCATGACGCTCAGCTACGACTTCGTCTTTCTGGCAGCCGTGCGATGCTATCTTTCAGGGGAGGAGCCCGAAATCAAAAGGATCCGCTGTCTCCCCCACCCCTTCAAGCGCAGAAAATGCGTGGTAAATTCGGGAGAGCTTGACTATTGCGCCGACGCCTCGGCTCTGCTCGCCTACCAGAAATGCAGAGACGACCGCATGGACGAGCGGGGACTTAAAAAGCTCCGCGCCGCTCTGGCGATTCCCTTCCTCGCGCCCGCCTACCGAAGGGCAAAAAGGAGGCACCCCGACTTAGATCAAAGGATCGCGGATCACCTCACGAAATTACAGCAATATGAGAAAAGCGAGAACGAGCCCAGTGCCGACGTCCCCGCCTCCATCTTCGGAGAGCTGATGCGGGACGTCTGCTCCGAGGGACTGGAAGGGTCTTCCGCCCGCCTTGCCGCCGAGATCGGACAGACGCTCGGCAGATGGATCTATCTTGTGGACGCCGCCGACGACTTGGCAGACGACCGAAAGAAAAAACGGTTCAACCCCTACGCCCGTCTGCTTGGCGATCCTCCCACCGAGGCGGACGCCGAAACGCTCCGCATCGCCCTCAAGGCGATCCTGTGCGAGACCGAGCGCGCGTACCTGCTCATGGGAGAGCCACCCTGCCCCGAGCTTGGAGAGATCCTCTCCAACATCCTATACCTTGGGCTTCCGATGGCAGCCGAGCGCGTTCTGACCCACAGCTTTCTTCAAAAGCAAAAGACCGAAAAGGAGAATGTAAATGAATAACCCCTACAAGGTGTTGGGCGTTTCCCCCAACGCGACCGACGATGAAATCAAGCAGGCATACCGTGAGCTTGCCAGAAAATATCACCCCGACAAGTACCGCGACAGTGATCTCTCCGACCTCGCAGAGGAAAAAATGAAGGAGATCAACGCGGCGTACGAGGAGATCCAGAAGCTTCGCAAGCAGACGGGCGGCGAGAGCGGCTCGCAGAATAGCGGCTCGCAGTACGGCTCCTCCTCCGCCTTCGGGGCAATCCGAACGCTGATCAACCGCGGCGAGATCCGCGAGGCAGAGCATCGCCTCTACGCCGTTCCCGAAAGCTCCAGAAACGCCGAATGGTATTTCCTTATGGGCTGCGTCATGCTGAAAAAGGGTTTCTACTTTGACGCGCAGAAAATGTTTGACCGCGCCTGTGAGATGGACCCGAACAACGCGGAATACCGCAGCGCAAAGGAGCAGCTCTATCACCAGACCTCGCAATACGGGGGCGGCTACCGCACCACGCAACACTCCTCCACCTTCTGCGATTCCTGCGATTGCTGCAGCACCCTCATCTGCGCCGACTGCTGCTGTGAGTGCATGGGCGGAGACCTCATCGCCTGCTGCTAAGAGGTCGATATGTCCGCAAAAAAGAACAATCAAACCAAGCTTCTCACCCTCTCTGCAATGCTATCGGCACTGGGGGTGGTGGTGTTGGCGATCGGATCGGTCTTTCAGACGCTGGATCTCACCACCGCGGCTCTGGCGGCGTTCTTCTGCATCTACGCTGTCATTGAAATGGGGGGCGCGTTCCCTTGGATGGTGTGGGGCGTGACGAGCTTTCTCGGACTTCTCCTCCTGCCGCAGAAATCCCCCGCGGTCTTCTTTCTCTTCATCGGGTGCTACCCCATTCTCAAGGAAAAACTGGAAAGACTGAGGCGCGTTCCCTGCTGGATCCTCAAGCTCTTAATCTTCCACGCTATGGGAGGGCTGTTTCTCTTGACCATGCGCATCTTCTTCCCCGACGAGCTCTTGTTTTCCCTCTCCTGGATGCTGATCGGAAGCTACGTCCTCGCGGTCGTCACCTTCGTGGTCTACGATTACGCGCTCTCAAAGGTCATCACCCTCTACCTCGTGCGTCTGCGCGACAGATTCAGGCTCCGACTGAAAAAATAACAAATAAGCGGATTTGCAAGCCTCTAAAAGGCCAACAAATCCGCTTGTTTTTTATACCTTCATTAAATTGACCAACACGTCCACCATCCGCTCCAGCGAGGGAACGGGAATGAACTCGTGAACGCCGTGGAAGTTCGCGCCGCCCGTGGAAAGATTGGGACACGGAAGCCCCATAAAGGAGAGACGCGCGCCGTCGGTGCCGCCGCGAATGGGCAGAATCAAGGGCTCCACCCCTGCCGCCGCCATCGCCGCCTTCGCGTTCTCGATCAGCTCCATGTGGGGCAGGATCTGCTCCTTCATATTGTAGTAGCTATCCTTGATGGAAAGCTCAAAGCTTCCCTCTCCCCAGATGCCGTTTTCAAAGGCGGTCAGCTCCTCCAAAAAGCGCTTACGTCCTTCAAATAACGCGCGATCGTGGTCACGGATCAGCATACAAACCGTTGCCTGCGTCTCGCACCCCTCCATGTCGTGCACGTGATAAAATCCCTCGTACCCCTCGGTGTGAGAGGGGGTCTCTGCCGCAGGAAGACGCGAGATCCACTCGTTTGCCATGAGGATGGCGTTCTTCATGCGATTCTTGGCGCTTCCGGGGTGAATATTGACCCCGTGTACCGTTAATTTCGCAGACGCGGCGTTAAAATTCTCGTATTCGATCTCCCCGATCTCGCCGCCGTCCACCGTGTAGGCAAACTGCGCGCCAAAGCGAGAAACGTCAAAATGATCGCTGCCGCAGCCGATCTCCTCGTCGGGGGTAAAGCCGATGGCGATCCTGCCGTGCGGAATCTCGGGATGCTCCAAAAGATACGCGCACGCTGACAAGATCTCGGCGATCCCCGCCTTATCGTCCGCGCCCAGCAGCGTGGTGCCGTCGGTGACGATGATCTTTTGCCCCACGTATTTCTCAAGGAACGGGAAGGCATCAAGCGAGATCACTTCCCCGTTTTCGAGGGTGATATCTCCCCCCTCGTAGGAAACGATGCGAGGACGCACGTTCGCGCCCGACGCGTCGGGAGAGGTGTCCATGTGGGCGATCAAGCCCAAAACGGGACGATTCTCCTGCCCTTCGGTCGCCTCCAGATATCCGAACACGTACCCGTTTTCGTCCATACTGACGTCCACAAGCCCCATCGCCTGCATCTCCTCGACGAGTGCCGCGCCGAGCAGCTTTTGCTTTTCGGTGCTGGGAACGGTGTCGGAATGCTCGTTTGACTGTGTATCAAAGGAGACGTATTTCAAAAAACGCTCTGTTACGTTCATGCCGACACCTAATCAGAACGCCCAAGTTCCGTTTTCAAAGAGCTGAACGCGGCGTCCATCGCGCGTCACGCCCACGATGGAAAGGTCTCTCGTTCCGATCATAAAGTCCACGTGAATCATAGAATCGTTGATGCCCTTCTCGTAGCATTCCGCCAAGGTGTACTTGTCATAGTCGCGCAGCGTGTTGGTAAAGCCGTGACCGAGAGCGAGGTGGCAGACCGCATTTTCGTCGAACAGGGTGTTGTAAAAGAGCACGCCTGCCTCGTTCACGGGGCTCTCAAAGGGCACCAGCGCGCACTCGCCGAGATATGCCGCGCCCTCGTCCATGGAGATCATCTCGCGCAGCAGATCCTCGTTCCGCTCTGCCTTCACCTCAACCGCCTTGCCATTCTCAAAGCGAATGGAGAAATTCTCGATCAATTCCCCGCGGTAGGACAGGGGCTTGGAGGAATAGACGATTCCCTCCGCCTTGCCCTTCATGGGAGAAATGAAAACCTCCTCGGTGGGGATGTTGGGATTGAAGACGATGCCCGATCCCAGCGCTTCCTCGTCGCCGCCCATAAAGAGGGCGTCCTCGATCATTCCAACGCGCAGATTGGTTCCGTTTGAGGACTTGAACTCCAGCGTCTCGATGCCGAGATCGTTGAGGTACTTGCAACGGTCGGAAAGATCACGGTTGTGATCGTTCCAAGCCGCAACGGGATCTCCGTCCTCGCTCACGCGAGCGGTGATGAGGATCTTCTCCCACAGCTTTTCCATCGCGCGGCTGCGGCTCTCGCCCGGGAAGACCTTCTTTGCCCAAGCGGCACCCGGAACGCCCGCAATGCACCACTGATATTTGTTTTCCATCTGATCGCGGTAGGGCTTGATGACCTTGTAGCGCGCCTGAGCCGCCTTGGAGCTCTTGACCTGATTGACGCCCTTGAGACCGTCGGGATCCTCCGACTCGAGGTAGATCATCACGGGCAATTTATCAACACGGTATTGCAGCTTTGCCTCCTCAAACGCCTCAACCTTGGAAAGGGTGGTCAGGGTGCAAGCCTTCATGTTGAGCTTGGTCATGGGCTGATATTCCCACTCCATCCAGACGCGGCGCGCGCCAAGGCGATAACACTCCTCGGCAACCATTTTTGCAAATTCGGGCTGTTCGACCGACGCATAGATCATGACGTCCTGCCCCTTTTGCACGTTACCGCCGTTCGCGGCGATCAGTTTCGCGTATTTTCTGAGAATGCTTTTTTTCATGTATTTCCTCCTGCCGACTCTCGGCACGTGTATTCCCTCTTATTATACCGCCTCAAGGACGGTTTGTCAATCAATGTTTTGCAAAAACAAATTCTGAAGACGCAATTTTTGCGATAAAGATTTTCCAGAAAAATCGGAAATGAATCTTGACAGGGGTATGTTTTTGTGATATAATATGCAGGTATTCTCATATTGGGGTATAGCCAAGCGGTAAGGCACCAGACTTTGACTCTGGCATTCGTAGGTCCGAATCCTGCTACCCCAGCCAACACAAAAGCCACCCAATCGGGTGGCTTTTGTGTTGGCTGGGGTAGTCCCCTTTTGGGGCTATTCTGTGCCGCGCGCGGCACAGAATGTAGGTCCGCATTTGAGCCGAAAGCCGTCGGGGTGCTCGCACACCAGCGGCTCGGCGAAAAATCTTCACGCGTAGCGTGAATACCCTGCTGCCGAAAAATGTTCCCATAAAGCAAAAGCTGTGAACAAATTCGAACTAATGAAATGCTTGAAATGTTCACAAAGTTGTGGTATAATAATTAAAGTATGTGCTTGCGAGATAATTAGAGAATAGGGGAGTATATTATGGCAACAATAAAAGCCAGTAGAAACAAAACCATTGATACACCATTAAGCGAGGGACAAGTTTATCTTGATCGTTGTGTCACCGTTACGCAAAAACAGGCAGACCTTAGCGGAGTTTTGGATAAAACCGTCATTGGAAATATGCTTGACGTCTGTTCGTTGTTACCCGCTAAATGTGTAGATTTGATAATTGCGGATCCCCCGTACAATCTCACAAAATCATTTAACGGAACAACATTTGCCAAGAAAAAAGGTACTGATTATGAGGAATATACCCGACAATGGCTAAATGAAATTAAACCTTTGTTAAAAGATGACGGTTCAATTTATGTCTGTTGTGATTGGGAAACAAGCCTAATTGTTGGTAAAGTATTAAGTGAGTTTTTCTATGTTAGAAATCGTATTACATGGCAACGTGAAAAGGGACGTGGCGCAAAATCAAACTGGAAAAACGGCATGGAAGACATTTGGTTTGCGACAAATAGCAACGATTATGTATTCAATCTTGATGCTGTAAAAATACGGAAAAAGGTTATTGCGCCTTATCGTGTTGATGGAAAGCCAAAGGATTGGGCGGAAACTGAAAACGGCAATTACCGTGATACCTGTCCCTCGAATTTCTGGGATGATATTACTATTCCCTTTTGGTCTATGGCAGAAAACACCGCACATCCAACACAAAAATCCGAGAAACTGATTGCTAAAATTATGCTTGCAAGTTCTTCCGAGGGAGATGTTGTATTTGATCCATTCTTGGGTTCTGGAACGACGAGTGTTGTGGCTAAAAAACTCAATCGCCACTACATCGGAACCGAGGTGGAAGCACAATACTGTGTGTGGGCAGAACAGCGACTTGAAATGGCAAAAAACAATCCCGAAATTCAAGGATATGTTAATGGCGTTTTTTGGGAACGCAACTCTTTGTCTGAGCAAAATGCAACCCAGAGTGGAGCAGAAGATGCCAAATCTAAAAGAGGTCGCAAACGCAAGACGGAAGAACAGATGACAATAGCTGAATCAGATACTACCCAGCAAACATTGTTTGATTTTTGAGAGGTGCAATAATGTACAACAGAGAAATTATTGAGCAATTAGTTGACTTTATTTCAGATAGAGATGGCAACACGGATAAGAGCCGTTTGCAGAATGCGGTACAAGAAGCATTTGACCTTGTGAAAGAACGGAGTGTATATTACTGCGAGTGGTTTGCAATTAGATTCTGCAAATCAGCATCCAGAAATTTTGGCAATACCGTTTTGGCGTTGTCTGCACTCCATAGATATGACGATATTCCGTTCGTCGTTTGCTTGGTAACACCGACGCGCAATTATTTGATGCTGGCAAACACCACATTTCTTAGAAAGATTAGTCATTCCTCGCAGGAACTGCGCCGAGACAATATCAAGGGAAGTTTCAACGGGAGCGACATTATGCGAGAGTTTGAGGGTATTGATAACATTCCCGAAAACTTTGAGTTTCTGTATAACTCTCACGAAAACTACACCTTCGAAGAAAATCTTGACCGTCTGGTAGAAGCAACAAATAATATCGCTCCCACAGGAAGAAGATTTATGCCTACTGAATCACAGGTTGAGTGTATTAGAGAATCTGTTGACCGGGCAATTTCGTTTTTGCGTTCAGAGGAATACGAAATTTTGAACGAAGATTTGAATGATCGTGTTCGTGCTGTAGAATCAGAAATTGCTATTGCAGCGTTTATAGACAATGTAAAAATCCGTGGGCAAATCATTGAATACTTAATTACAGCAGAAGATGATTTGAAAAACACATTGATGCGCTGTTTGCACGAAAGAACTCCTTTGCCTCATGTATTCACAGCCGATGAATTGGGCGACTATGGACGAGAGTTTCAGCATTACCTTACTGAAACGGACATTAAGACAAAGGTATTGTTCTTATCCAGCAATCCAAAAGGTTACAACATTGATAAATTGCTCTCATTTCTCTCCGAAAAAAAGAGCGTATACTTAGTTTACGTTGTAGCCATTGATGAAGACGGAACTATTCGAACTCGACTGTGTTCGATGTTCAATCGGCAGCTTCTATCCGGCACAAGAATTATCCGACATTGGGCAGGACGAAACTCTCGTGGTGTAACTCAATACGAGGGCAGGGCGCTTGAAGCCATCGTGGAAGATTTTGATTTTGGAATTGATTATGATGCCTCGCAGGACATCATTACCGATTTTCTCCAAAGTTAATTCATACATAGACCTCGTTGCAAGCATGGCGTTAAAAGTCCGGTAGATCGCGGAACCTCTTAACCCCCATCATCGCCAAGGGGGTATAGTACCCTTTGCAAAATCCGTGTGCATCTAAATCGGATACACCTCACAAAAAACGGGCACGCCGTACGGCGCGCCCGTTCTGTATTTACCTTCTGAACCGTCTTCCCGTCTCTTCGAGATACAGCCGCATCATCAGCGGCCAGTCGGTCTGAATGAGATCGTAGCCGCGGTCGGCAAGCCAGCCCCAGCCGTTGTCGGGGTCGCCCGCTGCGGAGATATCGTCGTTGTGTCCTGCAACGAGCTGCACCTTGTTGTCATAGATGATGGAATTGACCCAAACGAGCTTGCCGTCGCGGTGAAGCTTCTCGACGTACGCTTCACTTCCCACTTCGCTCTCTTCGTCCGCAAACAGCACCTCCGCGCCCACGTAGTGGATGTTCCGCTTCATCATGGCATCGTGCAGGCCGTTGTCGGCGGTGATGACGGGCAGATAGGCAATATCGGGGAACAGCTCCTCCATCAGATTCAGCATCTTCTCGCTCGGCGCGGTCTTGACCACGATCTGATCCGCCATGTCAAAGCGACGGATCATGGCGCAAAGCGCCTTGGGATAGAGCCAGAATTTGTCGAGATTGATATAGCACTTTCCTCGGCAAAGCTCAAAGATCTCCTCCATCGTGGGCACGCCAAACTGGGTGCGCGCGTGATCGTAGTTGACGTAGCGGAGTGCCTTGACCTCCTCGTCGCGGAGATTGGGAATGGTTTTATCGGAACGCAGATGATGCTTTTCCATGTCGGGATGGAAGCTGTAGAGCGTGCCGTCGGCGGACATATTGGCGTCCACCTCGATCATGTCAGCCCCTTGCGCCAGAGCGACCTTGTAAGCCGCCATCGTGTTGCAGGGGATATTACCCGCGCAGGAACCGCGATGGGCAACGATGAGCAGGCGGTCGGCGGCAGATTCAAAAATGTTCATGGAATACTCCTTTTTTGGTTTTGGTATGATCGCAAACGGCGGCGTGTCAGATCCCCTTGCGGTGCAACAGATAGGAATAGATGAAGGGAATCAAAGCCATGGCAAAGGTCACCGCCATCATCAGCCAAAAGAGCCCGAAAAAGCCTGCCACCATCACAAATACGCCTCCGACCATCCAGATCCACCCCGCCAGACGGTGCGTTCTGTTCCAGTTTTCCTCGCTGGAGAGCGTCCACGGGATCTTGATGCCAATGGTATAGTTCTGTCGGCATTTGGGCAGATAGTTTCCGATGGCAACAAACAACAGACCGCAAAATACCGTCGCAAGCACCTCCATGCGAACGGCTCCTCCCATCGCGGCGGTGTACGTGGCAGCCGAGATCACGAGATTGAGCAGAGGAATGATCCAAAAAATCATCTGCAGGATCTTATCCGAATGGTTCTGCTTTTTGGGGTCAGCAGCCGTCACGAGAGCTGTAAACCAATGCGCCGCCAAGAGAATGAGCGGCATTCCGAACACCGCAAAGGGCTTTTTGCTCCAGCCGTCAACCTCCCCCGCCGCGTTCCAATGGCTGGGGATCTGCTCGGGCAAGCGATCCCACAAAATCACACCCACCAAAATAGGCAACAGGATCGCCACGGACGTGATCATCAAAAGCTTCAAATTCTTCTTAATCATGATTCTCTCCTTTCAGGCTACTCAGCCAAAGCATAACTTCCTCGAGCACCGAGGTGTTCAGCTCGTAAAAAATGTACTTCCCTTCTCGGGCGTCTCGGATCAGATCCGCCTCCCGCAAGACCGAAAGATGCTTGGAAACCGCCGCGCCGCTCACTTCAAATCGTTCGGCGATCTCGCCGGCGGACATTCGCCCCGCCTTGAGGAGCTGCAGGATCTCGCGTCGAATGGGATCGGACAGAGCCTTGATCGTGTTTTGGATTCCCACGGTATCCCCTCCTTTTTGTCATTTAACCTCTTGGTTAAATATAGTATAGCATACTTTTCCCCGTTTGTCAAGAGTCATTTAACCTTTTGGTGAAATGTTTTTTCATGTATATTTCTCCTCATTTGGCACATACTGATTTCGGATAACCTCCAAAGCAAAAAAGAAAGGAAGATCGAATGATGACACTCACGCAAAAGGAACACTCGCTTCTGAAGGACGCAAAGGGTCAAGAGGAGCTTTGCATCGCAAAATATCAGAAATACGCCGAGATGGCAAAGGCGGCAGAACTGAAAAGCCTCTTTTCCTCGATGGCGCAGGTCGAACAGAACCACCTGCAGACCGTCACCTCTATGATGGGAGGCACCGTTCCCCAGATGCCCCCAAAGCTTGAAAACTCCAACAACAATCACTGCACGCCCGCAAAGTACGCCACCGAGGAGGATCGAAAGTCGGACGCCCTGCTCTGTCAGGATATGCTGAGCACCGAAAAGCACGTCTCCGCCCTCTACGACACCTCCATTTTTGAGTTTTCCAACCCCGAGGCGCGAAAGACGCTCAATCACATTCAGGCAGAGGAGCAGCAGCACGGTGAGCAGCTCTACGCCTATATGAACTGCAATCAGATGTATTCGTGATCCAAAATGTCTTTAGACAAAACGGACGAATTTCGTCACCTCGATGAAAAGTTTTGATCAAACTTTTTCAAAAGTTTGCGCGGTGGAGGCGGCGTACGCCTCCTCGCGCTCCGCAGAGCGCGAAATCCTCTTTCGGCGTTTTCTTTTGGCAAACTCGCGTAGCGATTTGCGGCGAGCTTGCGAGCCTCGAACTATTTCTTTTGCGCCTGAGGTGTCAAAAGAAAAGTGGCTAAGGAATTTGTACATTGTTACAAACTGTGGTTTGAATCCCTCCAAAGGCAAAATTCCTCGACAAATCTTGACAAGAAATCGTTCCCATTGGATAATATGAAAAACGGAGACATCAGCCGATGTCTCCGTTTTTTTATTTCCTTGTGACAGTTTTTACTGCAGTCTGCTGCGTTGCATTCACGGGAGCCTGCCCCTGCGCGTTCTGCTCGGAAGAGGATGTGGGCGCAACGGGCGCCGCTTTGGGTGCGTCTGCAGGCTCGACCTGTTTGTTTTCGACCGTCTTTGCGGGCGCGGGTGTCTCAACAACACACTTGACGGCTTTCGTCGCCCCGACGGGAACGCCCATCGACGCGGAAGCGCGCTTGATTTTGCGGATCTGATCAACCACAACCCAGATCAAAACGCAGGTAACGGGCAGGGCCGCCGCCCCCAAAATCAACCACAGCCACAACGGAATCGAGTCGTCCGACACCTCAAGGCTTGCCGATGCAATTCCCGTCGTGGATACGATTTCAATGGTGTACGCGCCGCCACCCAAGGTTTTCAGATATTCGGTGGTGAGCTCCACAATGGTGCTTCCCTCGCGCAGAATATAACAATCCCTCGGAACCACCTCTCGGTTGACGCGCACCTCTACAAAATCCGCGAGCGACGCCGCCGATCGGAAGACCATATTCTCCCCCGATTTGGGATTCCATTTTTTCTCGGTCTCCCCGAGGATCACGGGCGCCTGCTTTTCGAGGCTGACCGTTCGGGTATTTTGACAGACCGCGCAGGTAAACACCTTCGTTCCCGTGCGCTCACAGGTGGGCTCGACGGTCACCGTGCCCTCGTCATAGACGTGGTCAAGCATCGCGATCGCCTTTCGGTCTGCCGTCTCGGCGCAACGGATACAATGGCGGGACTGACTTCCCTTTTCGTGACAGCTTGGCGCGACGTCCACCGTCCATTCCGATTCATAACTGTGCCCAAGCGCATCCGCACCAATGCGCGTCTCCTCTGCTTGACAAACGATGCAACGGTGGATCTCTTCTCCCGCTTCAGTGCAGGTTGGCGAAACGGTCTCTTGCCAATCTCCAAACGAATGCCCCGTGATGGGAATCTCGCGCACATCTGTTCGCTCGCTGCAATTCTGGCAATGACGGGACTTGCTGCCCACCGCTTGACACGTCGCCGCCTCGTCTACCGTAAAGGCGTCTTCAAAGCGATGACCGTACGCCTCTCCAAAAGTCTTGAGTTCCTCATCGCCGCACGTCACGCAAACGTGCTTTTTCTTACCACTCTCGGTGCACGTCGGAGCATAAACGGTCTCCCATTCCCCAAACGTGTGTCCGATGGCGTCGATCACCGTCACGTCGGCTCTCGCGTCACATTTCTGACAGTGTCTGGATTTTTGTCCCTTCTCGTCACACGTAGGCTCTGTATCCACCGTAAAGTACGCGTCATAGGAATGTCCCAATTCCGCGCCGACCACGCGCGACTGCTCGAGTCCGCATATACCGCAGACCTGCTTTTCCAGACCGCCCTCGGTGCAGGTAGGCGCGCGCAGCTCGCTCCATTCACCAAACGAATGTCCCGTGGCATTTTCTCCTACCCGTTCCTCCACGTAATCACAGGACGAGCAGGAACGCGATTCTACTCCTTTTTCGGTACACGTGGGCGCAAGCGTTTCACGCCAATCGCCAAAGGTATGCCCCATGGCGTTTGCTCCCACCCGCTCCTCTACGTGGTCGCAGGACGAGCAGGTACGAGATTCCTTTCCCTTTTCAGTACACGTGGGCGCAAGCGTTTCACGCCAATCGCCAAAGGTGTGTCCCGCAGCGTCCTCTCCCACCCGTTCCTCCACGTGATCACAGGACGAGCAGGAGCGCGACTCTTTTCCTTTTTCGATGCACGTGGGCGCAAGCGTTTCACGCCAATCGCCAAAGGTGTGCCCCGTGGCGTTTGCTCCCACCCGTTCCTCTACGTAATCGCAGGACGAGCAGGAGCGCGATTCCTTTCCTTCTTTGGTGCACGTGGGCGCAAGCGTTTCGCGCCAACCGCCCAAAGTGTGCCCCGTAGCAGGGATCGCGGTCACATCAGCGCGGGCATCACACCGCTCACAGTGGTGAGATTGACTTCCCGAGAGCAAGCAGGTAGGAGCCCGATCGGTCGTCCACTGCTGAGAATAGGTGTGCGGCAGTTTTTCCAAGGCTCTGGTCTCCGTCACACCGCAACCCGAGACGCAGGTTCTGATCTCCTCACCGTTCTGATCGCACGTGGCAGGCGTTTTCAAGGTCCATTCCCCCATACGATGCTCCTTGTAGGGCAAAGCGTCCTCATACGCATAGCCGCAGTCTCTGCATTGGAACCTTGCATACCCTTGTTGCGTGCAGGTCGCAGCCTTGAGCACGTTTGTCTTAAAATCATGCGCCTCCGCCTGTAGCTTTTCTCCGCAAACACACTCGTACCAATGCGATTCCTCGTCAAATTTCTGCACATTGGAGGAATGCGCCTTCACAGCAATCTCCTCCACGTCGGTCCGCGCGGTGCAACCCGATCTCCGGCAATGACGCGATCTGCTTCCAACCGACTGACAAGTCGCCTCCTGGTCCACCGACCACTCTGCCGCATAATGATGCCCAAGCGCGTCTACGCTCTGCTGATCGGGCTTCGAGCAAACCAAACAGCTTCGCTTTTGCTCTCCCGCCGTCGTGCAGGTAGCGCCCAAAACCGTCTCCCAATCGCTCCACGTGTGCGACTTTTGTGGCATCGTGACGTCCACGATCGGCTGCCCTTCAAGGTCATAGGTTAACCCGCAGGTCTTGCAGCGTTGATGCAAAATCACACCGGTCTCGGCACAGGTGGATTCCACGGCGTTTACTTGCTCCAATTGGCAGACGTGCTGCCCCGAACGGATCAAGAGCGTGTATTCGGACGTGTGAAAGCGATTATCGTCCGCCGGCAAAATCACGATGTAATACCGCCGTCCCGCCGTCAGCTCCAGATCAGAAAGGGAGATCTTTACCTCCCCGTCTTTCATTGCAACACGTGTCTCTTGCAGCTTATCGCCGTTATCATATAAAAAGCGCACCGTCCAATACTCGAAGGAGCTTCCTGACGGCGCATGAGAAAACACGAACTCACCAAGCTGATCGGTGTAGATAAACGAATAGAAATCCTTGTCACTCTCGCTTGTAATCGTTCCTTTATATTCACTATCCGGGGTCATTTCCCTTGCTTGGTTCAAGCTGCCGTTGGGTTCCTGCTCCCATCGATCATCTTTCTCAAACTCCAACAAAAGCGTATAATCTTCCGAGCTGATTGCGTCTTTTTTGTTTGCATAAATTTCGACGTAATACGTCCCCGATGACAAGCCGTAGCAAGGGGAGACGAGCTCCGCATTTCCTCCATAGACCCTTGTGGAGAAAAGCTCTTTGTTATTAGCGTCTCGGAGCTTGACGTACCAATGCTTTGTGGCCAACCGCTCGCTTGATGCCGAAAAATGAAGCGTCAGCTTGCCGCACTCCGTAATAGAAAACGAATAACAATCATCGGAATCCTCGCTCGAAAGCGCCCCGACCACAGAAGTGTTCAGTTGTATGGAATTTTCGATTTCGGCTTCTTCGACCAACGGCACCAGGGCAAATGAGAGACAGGAAAAACAGATCGACAAAACACCTGTTAACAGACAAAACCAACAAACTCTCAGGCTTGTTTTCATTTTTTCTCCTACCGCGACACGCCCAAAGCCTCACCATAATCGGAACGCGACCGACGCGCGGATATCCAAAAGAGGGCTTGAACGCGCAAAAAAATAGTCAGTGCAAAAGAACACACTGCCGAGGGACATTATATCATATCAAATGTAAAAAATCAATATTTTTTTACAAAATACGATCATTTTTTTTCAAATCACACGTTCTGACGCCAAACAAAAATCAATTTATAAAATAATTTAATTTTTTTTGAAATAAGACTTGACAAACAAAAATCAAAGTGGTATAATATGCAAGTACGCCAAGCGTACGATCTGGGTGTGGCGCAGCCGGTAGCGCGCTATCTTGGGGTGGTAGAGGCCGCAAGTTCAAGTCTTGTCACTCAGACCAAAACGAGGGTTCATAACGAACCCTCGTTTTTCTTTATTTTACAGGCTTTTTCGGGCTTTTGTTTGTCTGCACCGCCTCGAAAACGTCCGCTATTTTTTTGCTCAAAATCGGGTACGACCACATGTTTGACCACATTTGTCACGAAAATGCCATATTCCATAAGGGTTTTCGGCACTTTGCGATTTTTATTTTATGCAAAATGACGGCGGTTCTCTGCTTTTGAGAACCGCCGTTTTAAGTTTTTCGGTTGGCTTTTTCTTTGTTTACTGCGTATCAGTTTTATGATGAATGCTTGACCACTTGCGGAGATTATTGGCTCATTTTCGTAAAGAGTCATCTCGAAAAAATCAACTATTGCTTTGTCTTTAGAAAAGCTGATTTTTAATCATGATCCATACTGTCTAAAGTATTTAAGAGATTAGCGTCGTCTAACCAATCTTGATAAATTGCATAGTCTTCTATATTATCCCATGCTTTCTTTAATTTTTCGATTATTTTTTCTCTTTGTTTTTCCGATATGTTGGATTGTGCACATTTGGCTTGCTCCATCCAATATTCAAATTCCTTACCGACCTCACTACATATCTTTTGATTCTTTGCTTCAATAACACCAGAATTCATGTTAATCTCTGTGTTAATCCAAACCTCATCTTCTGACATAGTGTAAAATGTAACAATAACAATTCCCATAAGTTTAGAAATCGTAAACATTGTTTTTTCACCATACACAGTGTACGATGTAATGCTCCTGTGCATTACAACATTAGGAAAATCAGAAGCGCAAAAATTAATTGAATCAATTCTATCTAAAAAAAAGATATGATTCTTTATATCTCCGGCATCTTCCCTTTCTCCTAACAAATACATTCTCATATTCTTCTCGTTTTTTAGGAGTATATCCAACAATTTCGCATCAAATTGCACATCGTTTACATACTCTTTTAAATCCATAAATAAACTTCGCCAACTTAATGACACAATGAAGTAGTATAGTTCAGAATTGTACTCAAATCTTTTTTGCCCGTTGTCTATAAAGCCACTGAATATGTTGGAAGCGAACCATGTTTCTTTGCCACTAAATCGTTCTTCGCAATCAGCACATAATAAATAATGTTTTTCGATATCTTGTACTACACAATTAGGGTTATCTGCACGACGTATACTCCCTATAGATGTTTTTTTAAGTTTTCGTCCAACAAATTTGGGCACAATGTGACTCTCACGAAGTTCTTTTGTATTTCTGCACAACCCGCATTGACCAATAATACTATTATCCATTTTACTCTCCTTTCTGTATTTTCAATTTAGAGTATCAACACTCCACCGCAACCTTAATAACTCCATACCGTTTATTATCAAACAACTCATACGCCTCGTCGATCTGTGAGAGCGGATAGGTATGCGTGATCAGCGGCTCGGTATCAAGTTTGCCTTCGGCAATGAGTTTCAGCGTCTCCTCACAGTCGCAACCGTCCACGCCGCCGGTCTTGAAGGTCAGATTCTTGCCGTACATATCGGGCAAAGGCAAAGTCTGCGCCTTGTTGTAAAGCGCCACCACCGTAACGATCGCATTCGGTCGAGCGCACTGCCATGCAAGCTCGAAGGTGTTCATACCACCGACTTCGTGGGTGGAGGCTCCTGCCACCTCAAGCACCACATCGGCACCGCCGTGATCGCTGTTCTCGCGAACGAAATCAAGGCATTCTTCGGGCGTAACAGTCAGCACATCGGGATAGTGATCATTCACAAACCTAATGCGGTTCTCGTCCTTCTCGCACACGATAATGCGTTTGGGATTTTTCAGCATCACGCAAAGGAGCGTACAGATTCCCGTGGGGCCTGCTCCGATGATGAGAACGGTATCGTTCTCTGTAATCTCGGAAATCTTCGCCGC
>JAZSBE010000071.1:0-5499 GCA_045602215.1 Eubacteriales bacterium
TCACGCGTCTGCGTGATGGCGGGGGGCTTTCGTTTTTTTCTTATTATTTGCTTACTTACCTGCCGCTTGTGCAAAGGTTGTGAAGAGATCTTGGGCGATGGCTTGCATTTCGGATTCGTTCACCTTGGTCACCTGTCGGTCGTAGGTGAGAAGTCCGTTGGTTTCGTCCTCCACGTCACTCACCTGCGTGAGCACGGCGGCAGACAGTCCGTTCCGAACCGACGGCAGAACCTGCTCGCGGTAGAGATCGGCGACGGCGCGCTGAAATTCCTCGGTCGTTTGGAAGAATCGGTAGCCGTAGGTTTTGTCCAGATTGAAGGCGTGTCCGTCGATCTTGCAGGAGTAGCCGCCGAACTCGGAGAGTACCAGCGGACGGCTCTGAGTGGGGGTGAGCCTGAGCTTTTTGAAATAGATATGCTCGCTGTCTACGTCGGAATCGCGTCCAACGAACCACCCCGAGGTCGCATCCCAGATGCGCGAGGGATCATGCGCCTTCATCTCCTTCCAGATGCGGTCGGCGTCGTACTGTCCCCAGCCCTCGTTGAAAATGGTGTAATAGATCACCGAGGGATGGTTGTAGAGAAGGTCTGCGGTCGCGCGGGCGTCTGCCTCAAACTGCGCGCGGCGCTTGGGAGACGCCTTGTGTGTGATGCCCGATTTGAGCCCCGCGGTGGGGAGTGCGGTGTCGATCAGAAAGCTGTATTTTCCGCTGTTGACCATGTCCTGAAAGACCAGCATGCCGTATTTGTCGCAGGCGTAGTAGAATCTTTCGGGCTCGATCTTGATGTGCTTGCGGAGCATATTGAATCCAAGCCGTTTCATGGCGAGGACGTCAAAATCGTAGCCGTCGGGGGATGCGGGGAGATAGATGCCGTCGCTGAAATATCCTTGGTCGAGCAGTCCGTGGCAAAAGATCGGCTCGCTGTTGAGGGCAATGAAGGAGCGATCGTTGCGCTTCACGATCTCTACCGTGCGGAGGGCAAAATAGGACTCGATGCGATCAGAGCCGTCGGTGATGGAAAATTCGTAAAGGTGAGGAGCGTCGGGTGTCCAGAGAATGGGATTTGCAATCTCAACCGTGATGCAATCCCCCTCGTAGGTGTAGACCTTGTCGCCGTCGGAGGTCTTGATTGTCAGCGTCTTGTCGGTTTTTCCCCCCTCTGTCAAAATAGTGACGTCTTTCAGAGTGGGGATAATTTTGATAGATCGGATGGCGTCCGCGGGCAGGCTCTCCAGCCAGACCGTCTGCCAGATGCCCGAGACGGGGGTGTACCACATTCCGCCGCGCTTGCGCGTTTGCTTGCCGTAGGGAAGGTCGAGATCCAACTCGTCCGTCACCTCGACGAGAAGGTCATTTTCCCCCTCGCAGAGCGCGTCGGTAATGTCAAAGGAGAAGGGAAGATACCCACCCACGTGCGTGCCGATATGGCGACCGTTGACAAGCACGCGCGCGATCTGATCCACTGCGCCAAAGTGCAGGATCACCCGATCCTTTTGAAAGCCTTCGGGCAAAGAAAATCTCTTGCGGTAGAGATAGAGCTCTCCGCCCTCCATCTCGCGCTCGATGCCCGATAGCCTCGATTCGGGAGGGAAGGGGACGCGAATATTCCCGAGGTTGCTCTCCTTGTCTCCCCTTTTCACCGAGAGCTCCCACTCGCCGCCGAGAGGCAAAAAGGAATCTCGCTTCATCTGCGGACGTGGGTATTCCTCGTCCCAGGAGGCGTGACCGTCCTCCTCAAAAGGGGTCTTGAGATCCTTACAGAGCCGAGGCTTCTGACGGGAGAGGATCACGAGCAAAAGGGCGATGCTTACGATCGCCGCGATGAGAGCGGCGAGGAAGATGTTTTCGTTGGGGAGGAAGGAGGTCGTTCCGTCGTTGTTTTGGATCACCTCGGCGTTGGCAAGCACCGTTTTACCGATCCAAGGGCCGATCACGCCGGGGATCAGCACTTGAGACACGATGCGGATTCCTTGGAACCGTCCCGCCTTGCCCTCGGGGGTAAGGTCACGGATGCGCGCGCCGAAGACGGCGGCGGCAGAGAGGAATCCCGACATCATGAGAAGAGAAGAGACGAAGACGGGAGCCTTGGTACGGAAGAAATAGAGCCCCACGTATCCCACGCAAAGGGTTGCAAGCGCAGTGAAAACCGAGGGAGCAAAGCCCTTCTTGTCGTAGAACTTTCCCCAAAAGACGGTGAACACCGATGCAAGAATAATGGCAGGCGCCATGATAAAGACGTAGTCGGTCATGCCGAGACTGCTCTCGTAGTAGATGATCAGATAGGGCATGAAGATCTGAATGGAAATATTAAAGACGGCAAAGGCGAGGAGGGAGAGGTAGAGCGGGGCATTTTTGCGAACCGTCGAGGGCAAGAAACCGTGAATGACGGTGGCAAGATAGCCGTCCTCCGCTCGGGGTACGGGAGGTTCTTGGATCAGGAAAAATCCCACGATGCCGGAGAAGGTCACCACGCCTCCGATGATGGAGAAGATCCAGACCCAGCTGCCGTTGTCGTTGAGGTCGAACGCCATGAATCCCCCGAAGACGGCAAGAATTGCGATCAGAGGCATGGTGGCGTTGATACCTTCGGCAGAGCCGCGGTTGGTGGCGTCGGTGGAGTCGGTGAGCCAGGCATTGAATGCCGCATCGTTTGCGGACGAGCCGAAGAAGGTCATCAGACAGTCCAGCGCGATCACGAGGGAGCAGCCGACAGCCGCCGCCGAGACGGTGGCAGGCACCATCTTCTCGATCCAGTCCAGACGAAGCGCGGCAAAACCGAGAATGGAGATGCCCCACAGGATGTAGCCGCCGCAGATAAAGAGCCGCCGCTTGCCAATGCGGTCGGAGAGCGCGCCGATGAGGACGGTGGTGATTGTCGCGGCAACCGCGCTCGCGGCGACCATCGTTGAAATGTCGGCGGCAGAGGCGTGAAAGATCTTGTAGATAAAGACGTTGAGATACATATTCTCGACCACCCAGGCGATCTGACCGATCAGCCCGAACAGGGTCAAGGCGCAAAGGAATTTTGGAGACAGTTTCGTTTTCATAGTTCCTCCCGGTTAAAAATTTTTCTTCATTCGTCATATATGGGTCGCTTTCATTATACCACACGCGCCCACCGTTGTCAATCGGACTTTTTTGGCGGTTGCACCACCGTCAAAATGTCAAAAAATGCAAGTCCGGGCATGAAAAAATTGCAAAAAAATATTGACAAAACCGGGGTGGGGTGCTATAATGTAGGTGAAATCACATCTTGTGAAAAAGATGCGAGAAGCGATTCAAAAAAGGAGACAAAACAATGAAAAAGCTTTCACTTTTAATGGCGCTCGCAATGCTCATCACCATTGGCGGCGTTTACGCAACCTGGAACTATCACGAAGGTGCGATTCAAGAGACCATCCATTCTCACTTTGCTGTTAGTATGGGCGAGGTAACGCATGCGACTCAAAAAGGTGAACTCAAAATGGATGCCAGCGGTCTCAAAATCCAGTTCGATAATAGAGGCGATAACGTGCCTGAAATGACGATTACAGGCTCTGTTTATGTTTACTTCAAACCCGCAGCAAATGTTGATGATGATGTTGCTCAAGGTAACATCAACCTGAAATTTAAGCTTACTGCATCCACGCTTGGAGAGCAGTTTACCGAAGTGGCTAACAAGATTGAGTATAAGTTTGATGAAGAGGACGCGGTCAAGGTTTTCTCCAAGTTTGTAGAAGAAGAGCAAGTTGTAAGAGATCCTGAATCAGATCTCCCCTCACGTTTAGAAGAGGGAACTTATGCCGGATGGTATTGCTATGAGATTTCTGCCGCGACGATCGCTACTCTGATCGAGTTTAATACAGCTGATTTTGCCGATGGTCATGCGCTGAATTCTTACAGAGAGTTCCAGGCATTCGAGAAGGTGTTCCACTCATACAATCTTGGAATTACTGTTTGTGAGGATGCTACCCCCGCAGCTTAATGCAACTGAAACAACAATACCAATGACACCAAGGGCAGTTGCGGTACAATGCAACTGCCTTTGGCTATAATGAGGATACAACATGTTTGATATGACGGCGCATGAAACCTATGTTTTCGTGCTGTGCTGTGTCGTGTTTACGCTTCTCACCGCCTTTTTTGCGGTGATGTTTGGCTATCTGCTTTCGCTCACGCTGAAGTTGATCCGACGCGGTGTCATGGACGAAAAGATTTTAACTGAATATCAAAAGCAGAAGAACAAGCGTTTTTCTCGCTTGGCAAAGGTTGGAGATTTTCTCTTTTCTGCGCTTGTCTGCGTTATCATGTTGGCTGCCTTTGCGTTTTCTTTGAATCTCAAACTCAATGAGAACAAGGTGCCACAGGATTTGGCTGCCGTCAAGGTGGTCAAAAGTAGCTCCATGGAAAACAAGCACGAGAAAAACACCTATCTCGATGGTGTGGACAACCAGGTGGGGATGTTTGACTTGATCGTCGTTCACGCGTTGCCCGATGAGATGGATCTGCAGCTCTACGACATCGTTTTGTACGAGGGCGACCAGGGAGAGCTCATTCTGCACCGAATCGTGGGGATCGAGGAGCCAAACGAAAAGCACCCGGACAAGCGTTGGTTCACCCTCCAGGGTGACGCGGTGGAGAGTCCCGACCGAGGTCCTGTCGGCTATGTGCAGATGAAGGCGATCTATCGCGGACAGAGCATCCCCCTGTTGGGAAGCTTCGTCATGTTCATGCAGTCCCCTGCAGGCTATCTCTGTATTTTGCTGATTCTGATCGCCATGATCGCAACCCCGATCATGGAGTATGTGCTGCAAAAGGCAAAGCGCGAGAGAATGAGGGTTATCAGCGCGACGGGACACTTCCATAAAGCCAAGCTGGCGAGCGTGGAGCGGATGATCTACGCCACCTGCGACAAGAATCCCGTGTCTCATCTCGTGGCGGCTATCTATTGGCGTTGGCTCAAAAAGCAGCTGAAGGAATGATCCCAAGACTTGAAATTGATCCCTATATATAAAAGGAAGAAAAGCGACCGCCTCGGCGGGCGCTTTTTCGTCTCTCTGAACGAGTTCGGTATAGCCTTTTTGTGCAATCTGTCAAAATGTATGATAGAAAAACCAAAAAACGGATTTTTTCTGTGTAATATTTTCTATGAAAAATGCTTGACAATTTCTGTAGAATGTTGTATAATATACGAGCGCGCACAAAACGGGCGCACCGCGGAAGTTCCTGAAGAAAAACCTCAAAAAAACTTAAAAAAGTTTTGAAAAAGGTATTGACAAAGGGGAATGGAAGTGGTATAATAACAAGGTCGCGCGAAAAGCGGAGCGACGCTGATCTTTGAAAATTGAACAACAAGAGATGAAGTACAAAGCATATATAGATATGTGTAAGTGCGAACGAATCTCGACAATTCTTTACAAGAGAATACTACTCAACAAAAGTAAAAAGAAGCTAAGAGCAAGACTCGGAAGCAAGAGATTAGATCACGGGAGACCGTGTTTTAATAGAAATGATTTCGA
>JAZSBE010000072.1:0-71291 GCA_045602215.1 Eubacteriales bacterium
CGTCAAGAAAGGCGATGATGCGCTTGCGCACGCCGATCATATTCGCTGCCATGCCGACACAGCTTTCTCTGTGTGCCATCAGCGTATCAAGCAAATCCTGCGCGACCTGCAAATCTTCTTTCGTCGCGACATCCGACTTCCCTGCAAGAAATATCGGATCGTGCATTAGTTCTTTAATCATTTTTGCTCACCTTCTCCCACTGCTCTCTCGTCATCAGCATCACGTGACCTGTACGAATCTCATTCAGCTGCTTGACTTCAATTCCTTCGGTGATGTAATGATAGACGAAACCGAGCTTTTCCTGAACTCGGCGACTTTTGATGTTGCCGTCGTAGTAACCGCACCAAATGCGGTTCATGCCGAGATCCTCAAAGGCATAGCGAAGCATCTCGCGCGAGGCTTCGGGAATAAGACCTTGTCCCCAAAAGGGCTTGCCGATCCAGTAACCAAGCTCGTATTCGTCGTCATCCTCTGCAAGGTCATTGCGATGAAAGCCAACGCTACCGATGGGTTTTCCGTCCTCTTTCAAACAGACGGCAAAGGTATCGGGCGCGGACAGCACCGTGCGAATGATCTCGCGGCTGTTCTCCACGCTCGTGTGAGGCGGCCATCCGGCAGGTGGGCCTACATCGGGGTCGCTCGCGTATTTATATAGTTCTTCCGCATCGTCCTCGCACCACGGGCGCAAAGTGACACGTTTTGTTTGCAAAATCATAAGTTTTCTCCTACATCAGCCATTCATGCAACTTTCGTCAGTTTCATCATATCAATCTTTCCCTCCGCCGCCTTTGTTGCCGCCAAATTCACAGCCGTAATTATGACCGTGACCGTAATACCATCGTCCATAGCGATAACCGTAATGTGGGGGGCAGTTGGCACAATCACCGTTGCAACGCCCGTGATGCTTTTTCTTGCCACCGAACAAGCCGCTGAACACCCCAAGAATCGCTCCCAGTCCAACTGCTTTTCCCACAGAGGATTTCTGCTTTTTAGGGCTTTTACTTCGCTCTATGTACTCGTCAACTTGTTCCTCTACGATGCGAATCTGCTCGGCAAATTCATTCATTTGCTCGTCAGAGATATCGTTAAACGCCTTGATATCCTCGTCGAAGGAAAGCTCTTCTCTTCCCATTTCTTCAAGTTGTTCTTTTGTAAACTTGACACCGCACGCGATTGCCCTCTCGTAAAGGGCGTCATCGGCGGGATATGACACAGACAAAACGGCTTCCGCCACCTCGTCGCTATCACCAAACTTTTTGATTCGAGGAATGCATTTGAGCACCATATCTTCGGGAAGATCCGAACAAGAAGCGTAAAAATCATCCCAATCAAAATCATTCTCGTCAAGAAAGGGATTTTCGGCAGAAAAGCCCGAGTAGCGAGCGAGCTCCTCAAAAAGCTCTTCGGGGAGTTCTCCGTCAAGATTCATAAAATCGTCGTGGGTAAACCGAACGCCCAATTTCATTGACTTTCGAATGAGCTGTGACTTTATTTTTTCATCGTCTATGTTAAGGCAAACGTCAACAACTTCCTCTCCGTTTCCAATATCCTCAAGCGATGAAATTCTTGTTTTCATCGTAGATTCCGACCAATCGGAGTATCGATCATAGAAATCATCCCACGTCATAAAAATCCCCCTTTCTAAAGCATTCTTGTACTACCGAATCATCACAAATGAGATAAAAACTCATCCGCTTGTTCTCTGCTTCTCAAAATGACAATGTTTTTATCGTTGTATTTTTCGAGCCGTTCCATCACCTTTGGCTTTTGCTGCTCGTTGTACTTTTTTATAAACTCGATGAATTCCTCGTCTTCCTCGGTTTCAATCCACGGCATATCGCTTCGCGGTTTTCCGCGTCGCTCATTGATTCCGTCAAGGCAAACCTCAAGCGGATAGTCGAGAAAAATCACCGTATCGCACGCCGCCATTCGCAGCTCCATCGTCGAGCCGTAATTGCCGTCGATGATCCACTCGTCTTTTTCGAGTACGGCGGACAGGCGTTCAAGGAACACACTCTTTTCCACCGTGGTCTTGTCCGCATTCCAATACATCATATCGAGATGATACAGCGGAATGCCCGTCTTGTTATGCAACGCTCGCGAAAGTCTGCTTTTGCCACTTCCGGGACAGCCGATGACTATAATTCTTTGCATTTTGAGGATTTTAGCACTCGATCACAACGGGCGCGCCGCCGAAGGAACTGATGGTCGCCGTTGCATTCTGCATATAGAGCACCTGCGTGTTGCCGTCGTTCTCGTTGTACATACCGCGAAGGGGGGGATAGGCGTCGAGCATAGATTTTCTCGCTTCAAAACGATCGTCCTCGACGAGCTCGCACGCTACGCGAATCCACGCGCCGTCCGTGAATGCGCAGATCTCCGCCTTGGGATTTGCCGCAAGCTGCTTCGAGGTGGGCTTGACCTTGCCCGTCTGCACGTAGAGCTTGCCCTCAAACTCGTTGATCGTGCCGAAGGGGCGCACTCTCGGCTGATCGCCCTCAACGGTTGCCAGATAATATACCTCTGCTTTTTTCAAAAAATCAAGTACTCTTTTCATGTTGTTCTCCCTTTGGTTTCATTCCTAAAATTCAATCATTTCATCAAAAACGCATATACCCTTCTGTTAAAATCCTTTGCTTCTTCGTATGCGGCATGACCGTATTCGGGGTACATATAGATTTCGCAATTCATTTTTTCGGCGATTTCAAGGGAGCCTTCTCCCGTGGTGATCTGATCCTGCGCCCCGCCCAAGACGAGTACGGGACACCGAATTTCATGCAATCTGTCATAGCAATCAAACTCCAAAATCGCCGATGCAAGCGTCGCAAATCTGTCAAAGTCACGAGGCTTGATCATTCTGACGAGAAGCGGCATCAACAGCTTGTATTTCTTCAAATATTGCTCTGTATACATCAAGGAGAAGGTTTCCCGATTGATGGTAACGGCATCCTTTTTTTTCGCGCAGTCTATCCAGCGACCTACGACCTTTTTGATGGTTTCGTTTGCTCTTGAGGACGTAACACCAAGAACCAATTTACGCACGCGGTCGGGATGTTCCAGCGTGAGCGCCAGCGCAATCATTCCGCCTTGGGACACGCCGAACACGTCTGCCGAATCCATATTCAGCGCATTCATCGCGTGGTAAAGATCCTCTGCCAAATCCCAGTTGGTCAGCCCGTTCGTGACAACCGCTCTTCTATCAAAAAACCACACTCTGTAGTCCTTTGAAAAGAGCTTGTACATCAGCGCAAGAGATGCCCCCGCACCTTTCAGATCCCTTACATTCAATCCTTGAATGATGATCAAATTCTTTTGCCCTTTTCCGAAAGAAAGATAGTTCAAGTCCCCGCTCGGTATCTTGACACTCCCCTCGACCAATCTCCAAAACATCTTGTATCCCTCGTCAAATTCTTATTTGTTCATTCCATCGACAGTTTCGCAGAGATTCTTAGTCCATCTCCTCAAGGTGAAAATCTTTCTGCAACATAAAATAACGCTTTCTCCCGCGCGATCTGCTATTAGAGAGAATCTCCTCTATTTGACGGGAATACACGATCTCCCTTTTCAGCATCTCAACAAATGTTGTAGCCTCTTTCTCAGAAGGAATGTAATCAACAAAACTGAAAAGGAAATCAAAGTTTGTTCCGTGTCGAAACAGTCTGCCCGGCAAAGGGTAGGTTTCTCTTGCCCCAAGCATAATACCGTATCTGACAAAAGGAATCACGTTTTTATGATACATCGCTTTATGGCTGTATGTAATGGCATCGTGCGTAGTCACCGTTCCAACCTTGGATTCAATAATAATACGCGGAATAATTTTCTTGTCTACCTTCTCATAAACAACCATATCGGTTTCAAAGGATGTTTCATCGAAGCCCTCAGCATCCACTCCCCATTCTTCATCAAACGAAGAAATTTCAAATGCGTATGGAATCTTTTTTAACACATCAATATAAATGTTGTCTCCCAAGCCCTGTTTCTGTAATAGTTCGCAAATGCTCTTTGTCCAATCGTTTTCTTTCATATTCTTACTCCAAAACTGAATTTTTCTTTACGGCTCATAATCCTTTATAATTTCCATCACATCGCGCTCATACACGTTGCTGCCGAGAACGTCGCCGTTTGGCTCAAACGACACACAACGCATGTCGCGCGGATCTTCCGCGTACGGATTTTCGGGATGCTCGTCCGTGAAATACTCCGTGAGGTATTTGAGCGCGTTTCCTTCGGGGAAAATCACGTTCCCCTCTCCCACGGGAATGTCCAAATCGGCAAAGCTGGCGAGAATCTCTCTCGTTTTTCTGTTGTACGGATTGTCATGCGTCGTGCTCACAAGCCACGCCGGCGAGAGGCGAATCGGTATGCCGCACTTCTTTGCTTCTATCGCAAACAGCTTCACCACGTTAAGCGGAATCGTTTCCTGATGGAACGCATCCACCGACAATAGCAGATCATTCACGCCGCACGCAGCAAGTCGCTGTGCGACCTCGCGAATTTTCTCGGCGTTCTTTGAAAAATAGCCGTTGGTAATGACCTGCCGCTTGGGGATATTCAATTCCTTTGCGGTTATCATAATCGCATAGACCGCATCCGTGTAAAAAAGCGGCTCACCACCGAACGTCATCACGGTTTTGATGTCGTACGCCGCCGCGATCTTCCGCACCGCATCGGCGGCAATCTGCGGATCGATCCGCTCACCGCAAGAGGCGTGATCGCCCTCGGAACAGTGTTTGCACCGCCCCGTACAGGCATAGGTCACGACAAATTCGATTTTGTTCAGATTTTTGAGATATCGGTTCATATTTTACTTAACGCAAGCGCAATCGCACGGTTCAAAGCACGATTTTATCAATCGCCGCCAGCTCTTCTTCGGTGAAGGGGGCAGCATTCATTGCGCCGAGATTGTCGAGGATCTGCAAGGGCTTCGATGCTCCGACAAGCACGCTCGTCACCTCTTCGCGGCGCAAAACCCAAGCGAGCGCCATTTGGGCCAAAGACTCGCCTCTCTCCTTTGCCAGCGCATTCAAGGCGCGAATCTGCTCCAGCTTTTCCTCGGTCAAGCTTGTTTCCTTGAGGAAAAATCCGCTCGTGCGGATACGGCTGTCGGCGGGGATTCCGTGGAGATAGCGATCGGTCAGAAGCCCCTGCTCCAGCGGGCTGAACACGATCACGCCCTTCTTCTCCTCCCTTGCCGCGTCCAAAAGGCCGTTCTCTTCTACCCTGCGGTCGAAAATCGAGTAACGGTTTTGGTTAATGACAAAGGGACAGCGCAAATCGCGAAGGATCGCCGCCGCGCGCGCCATAGTTTCGCCGTCATAGTTTGAAAGCCCTACGTAAAGCGCCTTTCCGCTCTTGACGGCGTGATCAAGTGCGCCCATAGTTTCCTCAAGGGGTGTGTTGGGGTCGGGGCGGTGATGGTAAAAGATATCCACGTAGTCTAGCCCCAAACGCTTAAGGCTTGCATCCAGACTTGCAAGCAGGTATTTTCTGCTGCCAAAATCACCGTACGGGCCCTCCCACATGGTATAGCCCGCCTTGGTGCTGACGATCATTTCATCACGGTATGCACGCAGATCGTCCCGGAGTATTTTGCCGAAATTTGCTTCGGCACTTCCCCCAACGGGTCTGCCATAATTGTTGGCAATATCAAAATGCGTGATCCCGTTATCAAAAGCGGTAAAGCACATTTCTCTCATATTTTCGAAATTGTCATTCGCACCGAAATTGTGCCAAAGTCCGAGCGACACGGTAGGCAATTTCAGCCCGCTTTCTCCGCATTTGTTGTATTTCATATCGCTATATCTTGCTTTGGATGCCGTGTATGCCATACGCCTTCTCCTTTGTTTTCCCTTATTCAACAACTACATTATACCACATCTTCGAGCTTATTTCAACCCAATGCAACTTACTTTTTCCCGATGAAATTTCGCCCCTTCCGCTCCAAGAAAAAAGCCTTGAAAACGTTGCGTTTTCAAGGCTTTTTGATTAAGCTTCAATATTTTTGGGGGATTTCTTACTCGACTTCAACGATACCGTCGGCCTTCACCGTGATCTTCATGCCATCCTTTACGTAGGCTAAAAACTCATCGCCAAGGGAATCCACGACGGGCATGGATACGCCGTCCACCCAAACGTCAGCCAATACTGCGCCTGCGGCGGCGAGGGAGTCGATATGATTGGCAAACAGCATACAAGCGGGATTCTTCTCCATCGCGCACGCGCAATAAAGTACGAGGCCTCCCGTGGTCGAGCCGATGGTCTGCGGCAGGCAGAGCGCCTTACCGAGCATGGACTTTCCGTAGAGCTCCTTGTTGCTCTGATCTCCGCATTTTACTTCCTTATCACCAAACTGCAACGCCATCTGGAAGGAGGCGAGCGTGTTGAAGCCCTCCTTGGTAACGACCGCCTCGGCAGTCACCTCACCGGGAGTTACAACTCTTCCTTTGAACTGTTTCATGAAATCTTACCTCCCGTAATGGTTTTGAGAATTTCCGCATCGGTGTAGTATCTTGCGCTCGTATAAGTGCGGAGCTTATTGGAGGACGTGATCACGGGCATCTTCTTGCAAAGCGGATTGTTCATGTACATCAAAGGACAGATATACGAGGTGATGACCCCCGTTGCCTTCAGTCTTGCCGCGTACTCGGTTTTCTCAAACGCCTCCAGAACGGCGGGAGCGGCGGTGAATACCGTCTTCATAACGATCTTCTTTTTGCCGTTTGCCTTCAGTTCGTTCTCGATCTTCACCGTCCAATCCTTGAGCTGCTCCAGCGACAGATGCGGGCAACCGACAAAGCACAGCTTGGGCGTAGCATCGGGATTCTTCCAGATGACGGGATAGTTGTTCTTGACCCGTTCGAGCTCGGCGTCGTCAATGATATATTCCTTTGCGCCCTCGGCAATCAGGCTCTCACCAAGCTCCACCGCCCCGGGAGTAAGATTTGCAATATGGTAAAGACCGACCGCGCCGTTGGAGGCGGTAGCCGCGCCAAAATCCTTGAGATAAGCACAAGCCGCATCGTCAAGCTCGTTTCCAAGCCACGTGTCAAGTCCGACCACGTAAGGAACGTCCTCCATAACCTTCATACCGATGGCAGAGCCGAGGAGCTGTGCCTCGGGCTTCTTGGTCGTCTGAATCTTGACCACCCAGGTCGCACGTCTGCCCTCGTCGGTAAGAAGTCCAAAATAAGGAACGTAGCCCACGATCGAGCCCATAATATCAATGATGCCCGAGTTACGGTTACATCTCGCGCCAAGCACCGAGTTGGCGTAAACGACCGCGCTCGATTCCGCCCAGGAGAGCACGTCGCCCTTCTTCGGCTTGTTGCCAACCTCGTCCAGATAGCAGGTACAGGTAAAGGCGTTCTGATCCATCAGACCGAGCTTTTCGAGCTGTCCTTCATAGAAATCCTGCTTGGTGTACATAAACTTGTTGAACACAAGGTTCTGCAAAATGTTTGCAGGAACGTTCTTGTCGATCGGACGGGGGTCCACCGAGAACTTCTGCGCAGAAGAGACGCCGGCGTCAAGAAGCTGCTGCATCAGGTCATACACGGGAGACATGACCTTGAGTCCAAAGGAGGTGACGAGGTGATTGTAGGTTGACGTGATGGGGACGAGCTTTTCCGCCTCAAACGCGTCGCCGTACATGACGAGCGTTTTCATGACCTTTGCAAGCGTTTCGCCCTGCGCGCCGTCAAGGATCGCTTGCTGTTCTTTTGTAAGTATCATAATTCTTTCTCCTATAAAATGATCAAAGCTTCATTGCAACGTTCCACGCGCCCCAGATGACGGTGCGGAGGTTTCCAACCTTTGCGGCATCACCGATGACGTGGATATGTCTGCTCTTGGGAGCGAGGGGGGCGGGATTGTATCCGACAGAGAGGATCACCGAATCGGCATTGACCGCAAAGGTCTTTCCCTCCTTGTCTTTGAGCACCACGCCCTCACCGTTGATCTCGGAAAGCGAGGTCTCAAGATATACGGGGACGTTGTTGGTCTTAAAGAAATCACGGAGATAACTGGTGTTTGCAAGACAGATTCCGGGAGTCGTGATCAGGTCGTCCTGCATTTCCACCACCACGGGCTTCTTGCCGTTGAGATACAAATCGTAAGCGATCTCACATCCGGTCAGTCCGCCGCCGATCACGACGACGTTCTCGCCTACCGTCTTGTTGCCAAGCAGATAATCGACCGCCTCAACGGCACCTTCCGCGCCCTTCACGGGGATTCTCTTTGCCACGGCACCGGTCGCCACGATGACCTCGTCTGCGTCAAGCTCCTTGACGTCCTTGATCTCGGTATTCATCTTTACGACGATGGGATGCTTGGAAAGCTCGCGGATATACCAAGCGATGAGCGCGCGGTCCTTTTCCTTGAAGGAGGGGGCTGCTGCGGCAATAAACACACCGCCGAGCTTGTCGCTCCTTTCGTAGAGCGTGACCTCGTGTCCGCGCTTTGCGCAAACGATTGCGGCTTCCATACCGCCGATACCGCCGCCGATGACTGCGATCTTCTTCTTTTTCTTTGCAGGCTCGATGTAATACTTCTTGGACTGCATGGTCTCGGGATTGAGCGCGCAACGCGCAAGTCCCATCGTGTCGGTAAGATCCTGCGTATTGGCGTGTCCCTTGGAGGAGGAGAAGTTGAAGCAACCGCTGTGACAGCAGATGCAAGGCTTGATGTCCTCCAGTCTGTCCTCGATCAGCTTGGTCACCCATTCGGGGTCAGTCAGGAACTGACGCGCAACGCCAATGGCGTCGATTCTGCCCTCGGCAACTGCCTGCGCGCCGATCTCGGGATCCATTCTTCCTGCACATACCACAGGGATATCCACGAACTTCTTGATGTGCGCTACGTCGTCGAGATTGCAGTTTTCAGGCATATACATCGGCGGATGCGCCCAATACCAGGAGTCGTAGGTTCCGTTATCAGCGTTGAGCATATCGTATCCCGCGTCCTGCAGGTATTTTGCAGCCTTTTCGGATTCCTCCATATTTCTGCCCACCTCGGTATAGTCCTCGCCGGGCATCGCGCCCTCGCAGAAGCCCTTCATCTTGGATTCAACCGAGTAACGCAGAGAAACGGGGTAATCCTCGCCGCAGGTCTCCTTGATCGCCTTTACGACCTCTGCGGCAAAGCGGTAACGGTTTTCAAAGCTTCCGCCGTAATCGTCGGTACGCTTATTGAAGAACTCAATGGCAAATTGGTCAAGGAGATATCCTTCGTGAACGGCGTGAACCTCAACGCCGTCAACGCCCGCATCCTTACAAAGCTTTGCCGTCTTTGCAAACGCCTCGATGATCTCGTGGATCTGCTCGACCGTCATTTCGGGGCACTCGATGTCGTGCGCCCATCTCGACGGCTGGGGAGAAGGAGAGGCAAGCTCATGGCTGGTATCAATGATCGGCTTTACGAGCGCTCTGGTAAACTTATTCTTGTGCAGGGGAGCGACGAGCTCGGTGATCGCCCAAGAGCGTCCCATACCTGCCGTCAGCTGAACAAAGAGCTTGGCTCCCGTCTTATGGATCTCGTCCATGAAGACCTTCAGCTCGCGGAACATCTTCGGATTTTGCCAGAGCCACTTGCCCCAGAAGGTATCACGCAGAGGCGCGATTCCGGGGATAATCAGTCCTACGTTGTTGTTTGCTCGCTCAAGGAACAGCTTTGCCGCCTCCTTGTCAAAGCCGCAGCCCGTAAGCTCAAACCAACCGAACAGCGACGTGCCGCCCATAGGGCACATGACGATCCTGTTTTTGATCTCCACGTTGCCGATCTTCCAAGGCGTAAACAACGCCTCGTATTTTTCATTCATCTGGTTCATGAGAGTTCTTCCTTTCACGATTTTATATTTGTTTGAATGTATTTTCTTTTTATACAATGACCCCCTTGATATGACATCTTGGCTTTACCACATCAAGGGGGCTATTGTCCGAGCTGAACGGACACATTCATCTGAAAACGTGGCATCCGCTCACGCCGCTTTGCTTTTTTATTCCACGTCAAACGACAGGCTGGTGGTGGCGTTGCTGTGATTGGTGAGGGTAAAGGCAACCGTCTCCCCTGCTCCTGCAAGCACGACCTCAACGCTTGTGCCCGAGTAATCCTCGCCGCCGACCGTGAGGGTCACCGACGTGTTGGAGAAGCTCACCGTCTTCCCTGCCTCGGCGGAGAATACGATCGTAGCACCTGCCGACAGGGACAGATCAATAGAATCATCAATCACAGGCGCGGGATCTGCCTCGGTGCCTGCATAGCAGTTCACCTCAAATGCAATGACTGCCGCGTTCTCTCCGTCCGTGGAGGAAACCTCGATCACCACCTCATCTCCCTCGGAAACGAGCATATACGTGCCGGACGCACCGTCGGTAGAGGGGGTCACGGCATAGGTGTTCAGGTTGGAGAGCGAAATATTGTTTTTCTCGTTTGCAGAAGAAACCACGAGAATGCCGCTCTTTTCGGCTACGTACTTGTAATAAACCGCACCGTCTGCAGGAACAGACGCCTCGGCGGAATTGCCTTCCATATCATAGGGATTCTCCATAGAGCCCTTGGGGGAAACCATGCAAACGGAGAGCTCCAGTTGGGCGTCGGTGGTATTCTTGATCGAGAATCTCGTTATCTCGCCCACCTGAGGCGTGATCGGAACCACGACCTTGCCACCCTCTGCGGTGTACTCGGTGTCCTTATAGGTGATCACAACGCCCTCGTTCTCGACGGTGAGGTATCTCATAGCCGCGCCGCGGTAGATGTAGTAGACCTCGCCCTTGGCGTCAAGCGTGAGGGCAGTGACGTCCTCCACGATGATGAAGGGCTTTGCGAGCGTACCGTTCGGGTTGTTGTCAACGACCGTCAGAAGGATGTCCGACGTATCCGCAGTGACATCAACCGAAAACGTATCGGGGGCGCAACCCGAAGGCAGCGTCTCATAATCGTAGCTGATCATATACTTGCCCACAACCAGCTTCGCCGAAACCGTGCCGTCCGAGCCGCTGACAAGCTCATAGGTGTCCGAGCCGCACTTGAGCGTGAATTTCACACCCGAGAGACTGTTGCCGTTGTCAAGTTTGACAGAAAACGCGCACTGCTTCTCGACCTTGGGGGGCTCCTGAGGAGAGGTGTCCTCGGGGTTGTTGGCTGAATCGCTCGCCTCTGTGTCGGGAGTTTCCTCGTCCTTTTTCTTGTCACAGGAAACCAGGCTCACCGACAGGACAAGCATGAGCGCCATAAGAACAATCCATATCTTTTTCATGTGTATTCTCCTTGATGTATAATATATGTTTATTATATCACGAAAAGCACTTAATTTCAAGGCATTTGTCTAAATTCGTCACAAGTTTTGCAAGGAAAGAGAAATGGCGCTCCGCAATTTGCGGAGCGCCACAAGTATGTCGCGAATCTCAATCAGGATTGCAAGGTGCAACCCGAGGAGTTACGCTTATGCCTTTGTAAGAACGAGATTGATCGTATCCTCGGTTACGGTCATAAAGTCTTCAGAGCATACGTCAAAGCTGATCGTTTCACCTGCCGCGAGGGTGAAGGTGTAAGGAAGCTCACACCAGTCGCCCATGGTAATGTAAACGTCTGCATTCGTCTCGCCATCCGCTGCGGAAAGGGTGTAGGTTCCCGCCTCGGTAGCTGTGAACGTAACGGTAGTTGCGTTCGCGTAATAATTGGTTACGGTAACGTCAACTGCATTCTCACCGAGAACGAGCACGTTCGCAGAGCCTGCGCCGCCGGGAGTACCGGTTGCCTCTACGGTTACGGTGAACGCAATCGTATCAGCTGCGTAATCGTAGGTTGCAACGGAGATATAGAGTGTTCCGCCCGCAGCAATCGTTACAACAGGATTGGGTGCGCCGGGGGTAGCCATCGAATCAAGAAGCATGAAGTTATAGGTGCCGTATGCTACATAGTAGTTCGAACCCTGGAAGCTGAGGGTCACCTGAACGTCAGATGCACCATCGTTGGTGTAAGCGTAGAAAACCTCGCCATTTGCTGCAACCTCAGCGGAGAACTCGCCGCTGCCTGCAATGATGTAGGGATCGGTTTTCAGACCCGAACCAACACTCGCCTCACCGCCCTCAGCGGTAAGGGAGAAGTTAATGGTGTCTGCATTTCCATCATAGGTTTCAATCGTGATATAGAGGGTAGCGCCTGCTGCAACCGTTACGGTAGCGGGGTTGGGCGCTCCGGGGCTAAGCTGCTTATCAAGAAGATTGAAACTATAGGTTCCGTAGTAAATCCAGAAGTTGCTGCCCTCAACTGCAAATGCGAAGGTCACGTCAGATGCACCGGTGTTGGTGTAGGTGTAGTATACGATACCACCTGCAGGTACGATTGCATCGTAGTTGCCTGCGCCGCTGAGAACGATGGGATCAGCCATAGTGCCTGCAGCACCTTGATCGTCATCGTCATCGCCGCCCTCGATCTCCTCTACGAGATAGAACTCAACGGTAACCGGGGTGCCTGCAACTTCATCTTTCCAACCGTAAAGGCGGAAATTAACCTCGCCTGCTTCAAGGGTGATCTCTGCAGGAAAATCGGTGTACTTGGTCCAGCTGTCAGATGCGGCATCATAGATCTGGAACCAAGTGGAAGTATCCTTATCGGTAACGTTGACAATATACTTACCTGCCACTGCAGTAAAGGAATACTCTTCAGATTCTGCAAAGTTACCGGGAGTTGCAATCACCTGAGACTTGACAAGCTCGCCTGTGATTACGACGACCTTTTCTTCAAAGGCAAGGTTGAATGCAACCTCCGTCGCGCCGTCTTCCCAGCCTTCTACCTTGATCATGTAGGTAACGCCTGCGGATACTGCGAATTCATCAGCGGAAACCCAATCCCAAACATTGCTGTCATATACGTAAACGGAAGCGCCCGTGCACGTCAGGGTAATGGTGCCGCTTGCTGCAGGAGTATAAGCGAAGTATACCTCGTACGCGCCTGCAGGGATAGACTCGTTGTTATCTCCTACTTCTGCAGTGTAGGGATTATCATACGCACCGGGAGCATATTCCCAACCGGTCGTGAACGCGATCTCAGCCTCACCAAGAGTGAAGGACTGGATTGCAAGATAGAGAACGTCGCCGGGAGCAACCTCTACCTTGGTGGTCGCATCCATTACGTTTGCAAGGTTATCAAGGTCGGTGCCGTACTTCGCGTTTACTCTGTCGGCAAAGTTGATGACGAAATATCCGCCATCGTAAATGTTAACCTTGTACCATACGTACTTGGTAACGTCATTGCCGCCGGGATATTGGCAAGTAAATTCTCCGTCCTGATACATGCCGAACGGTCTTGCCTGATCACCCTCGTTTGCATATGCAGCGGTCGTGATCGAGTAGGTGAACTCATCACCTGCTGTAGCACCCCAAGGAGAGTACAGATTAATGCTTACCGTCTCGCCTGCTCTTGCATAAATGTAGAACTTGCCGGCTGCGTAATCATTATAGGTGTCCAACTGATAGGTCGGATCGCACATCTGTCCGTCAACGCTGGAAATGATGATGGTGCAATCCTCGGTTACGGTGTAGGTGTAATATACGTCATGCTCACCCGTTTGCGTGATGGTGGTGGGCAGAGTCTCAATGACGATGGGATTTTCTGCAGTGCCTGCAGTATCGCCGCTTCCGCCTTCGTCGTCACCCTCATCGTCGCCGCCGGTGGAACCACCCAACGCGAGGGTGTAATCGGTTCCGTTATAAGCCGCAGCAGTGGGAACACCATTAGTCAGGGTTACCTTGCCTGCCAAGGGATTGAGAACGTTGTCATTCTCGTCGTAGAGAACCATTGCGCCGTCAACAATCGCGTACGTGTACGTTGCGGTCTGATCACCCATCATAGGATGGCTGTAGTTGAACGTAACAGTCGTAGCATCGATGACTACGGTAAGAGGAGAGTTGCCCCAATCATCCGTACCGGTATAAGTACCCTGAATGGTCGTCGTGTCATCGCCGCCCTCTTCTCCACCGGAAGTGGATTCGCAGGTGATAGTCAACGGATTTGCGCCAACTCTACCAAAGTTCGACAGCATAGAGAAGGTAATCGTGTAGGTCTTGCCTGCCTCAAGCGTATAGGTGTAGTCGGCATTCCTTGTAACGGCATTGCCGTCTGCATCGGTAACTGCACCAATAAAGAGGTCTCCTGCAAACTTGTAATTGCCGCTTACGGTAACTGCAAAGGTCCTGGAAGCGGTATTTGCATCGTACTCAGCCTGCGTGATGATAACAGAGTTCGATCCAACGGTTACGGTACCGTTATCGGTTACCTCTCCGCCGTCGTCGTCGTCATCATCATCGATCTCAACGTCATGCTCTACAACGTTGTAGGAGAAGGTGTAAGCATCGCCCACAGTGGGAACCATAAAGTAGAAGCTATAGGTCTGACCTGCAGCGAGCGTCACGTTAAAGCTGCCACCCTCACGATCATTGTTAGGATCTACGTAGGGAGCTCCTGTCCAAGCATCGTAATCAGCCTTATCAATTGCTCCGCATCCTGCGGGAACGAAGATGGTGTAGGTACCGGACACGGGAGCTACGAAATCGTACTGCTGACCGTCAAAGGTATTGTTGTCGGTACCGGTAACCTCAAACTCGGTGGTGCCCCAAAGTGCATCGCTCTCAACCACAACGGTCACGCTCTTGGAGATGCTGCCGCTGGTCAGAGTGATCACGTAGGTACCTGCGCTCTGGAGATAGAACTGAAGCTGCTCTCCAACGAGAGACGCAGTCATACCGGTCTTGTCAACCGTAACGGTTACGCCATCCAGGAAGCTGATGAAAGCACCCTCGTTGCATCCAACGTAGAATACGGGAATGTCGTCAACGTGAGCACCGAGATCAACCGTAACAGTGGTAGCCACGGTGGTGTGAGCCGCGTCTGCATAGATGATCAGATCGGTGGGAACGTAAGAATCGGTAGCAGGCATGGTGATCGCAGTCTGCGTGCCCGCGGTCTGCGCTACGATGAAGGTGTATGTATCTGCCTTCGCAGTATCCTTCATGGTAATGGTCTTGGTTGCCTGATCGTAGGTGTAGTCGTGCTCTGCCACATCCTTGAGAGAATTGGTGTAGCAATCGCAAACGATCTTGAGAGAGGTCAGTGCGTTTGCCTCGGAGTAAGAGAACTCAACCTCAACCTCGTAGTAGTTTGCGCCGTCATCCTCGCCCTCGGCGGTATCGGTGTTGATCACGAGAATGCTGTAGGAGAACTTCGCCGTTCTTGCAGTCTGGTCGATCGACTCGGTAAAATCGGAAACCTTGTTCAGAGAGCCTTCAGCGGGCTTTGCCAGCTCGTAGAGTGCGGTGAGGATGTCCTCAGCACCGTAGCCGTCAGCCAGCGTGGAAACTGCGTAGTAGTAGCCTGCAAGACCTTCTACGTCTGCGGTAACAGGCTCTGCCTTGGTGAGCGCGCCGTTGGTCTTTTCAATGCTGAGACCGATTGCGCCTTCGCCCTGCATCTTCTTCCAAACCTCGTTTGCCCACGCGCCCTCAACTCTCTTGGTGTAGAGACCGTCGGTGTAGACGTTGTACTCTACGTCGTGAGCCATGGTAACGTCACTGGACAAGCCGCGGAAGATCGCGTCGTAATCAACGGTACCGCTCACGATCTTGTTTGCGTTTGCAACGATCGCGTTGAGAACGGTTGCCATGTTGGACGTGTCGATCACCGTGATCTGCTTGCCGCAGTCGTCACAGTAGCCGGTAGCGGGGTTCACGATGTGAACGTGCGCTTCGCATACGTCACACTTGTAGTTCTTGTCGTCGTCAGCATGAACGCCCTCGCTGCTCTTCTGATCAGCGTGTGCGCAGGTTGCTGCCTTCCAGTGCTTGGACTCGTCGGAAGACCAGTCTGCAGCATAGGTGTGCTCGTGTCCGATTTCGTATCCACAAACATCGCACAAGCCGTCTTGGCCCGCGTCAACGTGCGCAGCAAGATCGCCCTTGACTTCGCCGTGTTCACAGGTTGCCCGATGCCAGTGATTGGTTGCATCGCTGGACCAAGCTTCGCTAAAGGTGTGCTCGCACTCATCGTTGTCCTTCTTCTTGCCGATTTCGCAAGAGGAGAACAGCATTGCAACGCTGAGAAGCAAGCAGAGGATTAAGATTCTCTTCTTCATAAGAAGACCTCCTTGAAAAAAATTTTGTCACATATCTCAAGCAAAACGCCCAAAACAGGAACAATTTTTGGTATAGTTATGCAAAAGATAACTATATACCTTATTATAGCACACATTCCGAGTTTTGCAAGACCTTTTCCTTTTTTCATTTTTTTTTGTAACTTTGAACAAAAAAATCACGCGTTTGAAAGCTCTTTTTAGAATTCGTTTTGTGTATTTTTATTTTTATTCGGTAAATTCGTATAAAAAAACGGTCTTCCCTCTGATCGGGAAGACCGTTTTGTCATATTTTAAGCGTAATATCCGCAGGCAAACAGCCATTGAGAGTCCTCGTAGGCGTAGATTCCTCTCTGCTCTGCCCATCCGTCACCGTCTGCAAAATATCTGTGCTGAATGGCAAATTTCTGCAGAAAATCGGCAAGCTCTTCGGTCACGGGCGCAACGCCGTCGCTGTTACAAAGCGCGTTGTACCCTTCCTTACCAATCAAATCCTTCGGACAGTTATTGCAGTTGCTGTGGCAGTCCTCACAGTCCGTCTCGCAGGCACCGGTGTGCCCTGCCTTTCCCTTGCACTCGCACTCGGGGACGCAGTAGTAGTCACTCGCAACAAGAGCGGCATAGCCTTCGATAAAGTGCTTGTAATTTTGCGTACCGTCGCTTACCGTGAGCGCCTTGTTACCAAAGGATTCCATCTGGGTGAAAGGGGCGTCCACAAAACGGCAGGGCGCTGAAATATACGCGACCAGAATGGGGCCATAGCCGCCTGTAGAGGCGTATTTTTCTTCATCGTACACGTGATAAACGCCGTCTCCGCCGTCGGAGATCTTCCACAGCTTGTAGTTGTCTTCATCGAATACGTACGCGCCAGGCTTCTCGTTGCCGTCTTTGTCCTTGAACAAGGTCTCCGCGCCGACGATCGTACCACCCGCAAGATCCTGAAAGGCTGCAAAATCAAAGCTTGACAGATCCGCCGTCACGGGCATCATCGTTTTCTTGATTCCGTGCAGGTCAAAGCCGCCGTTCCGCTTGATGGCAAAGGTCAGCGTGACAGGATAAACGCCACTCTTCGTCTCTGCCGTCACCGCAAAGGTAAAGGTCTGGGATCCGCCGCCGCTGATCATCTGATCAGCGATCTCTACGGTGTGTACGAAATTTCTCGTAAAGCTGCCAACCGCGCCCAAGCCTTCCACCGTGTAGGGAGAGTGCTTGTAGCTGGAGCTGCCGTAGTAGGCGACTGCGATGGGATTGACCTCGTCCTCTGCGACGCTCGCCCAGCTCTCAACGGTGTAGGTGCCGTTGGTCTTGGGCGCAAACTCAAAGTACGCCATCTCTCCCGGTTCACCGATCGTCACCGAATAAAGACCGGTGGAGCTGATCTCGTAGCAACCGTAAAGATCGGTTCCCCTTCCCTTTACCAGATTCAAATCGTAAAGGTCGAGGTAGATGTTCCTCTGCAGATTGGTCGCCGTATAGCCGTTGGTATCGTAGGCATAGCCCGAGGGAACGGTCGAGAGGGTGATCTTGTAATCTCCGTCCAGTCCGTCAATCCTCGCAACCCCGTCCTCTCCGACAGGAGCTACAAAGATATCGTATCCGTCGCTCCAATAGACGTTGATGGCGATGGTGGGCTTGTAGATCTCCTCGTTGAGACGAAGCGTTACGGTAAAGTCGTTGGTGGGGTCGTCGTCGGTCTGTCCGCTCTGCACCTTGTCCTTGTCATCGCGTCCTCCGCCAAGGTCAAGGGCGTCCTTGTAGCTGCCGCAGGCAAAGAGGGTCAGGCAAAAGGACAGAATCAGCAGCATTGCCGTTATTTTTTTGAGCAAAGTCACTTTTGTACGACCTCCTTTACCTTCTTTTTGAGGAAGAAGTTCTTAATATCCTTCCATCTTGTTTTTCTGATGAACACGTCTGCCACGAACAACGCCACCGCCGCAATCAGAAGCGGGATGCGCAGGCTGTACTCGTAAGTCGCCACGGTGTTCATGTCAAGCGTCATATCCACGTTTCCATCGGTATAAACGCCACCACGGTTACGCATGAAATCATGCACGTTTGTAATATCAAAGACCTCAAACGCATCGTATTCGGGATAGTACGACACGTCAAAATAGGTTTTTGACGTGAAGGAATGCGTGCCGTAGGAATAGGTGATCTCGATCTGATACTGGCCGATCTCAGCGGTCTTGAAGGTCGTGAAATAGCGGTTCAGATCAAAGGTCAGATTCTTCTCGGTCACCTTGCCTGAGGGCGTGGTGATCCTGATCGCCGCTACGGCGCGGGGATTGAGGTGCGAGGGCAGGATCTCTACCGTCGAGTTGTCCCCTTGGTAGTCAATGACAACGTCATAGGGGTAGTCGATCCGCTCCTTGGGCGTATTGGTAACAAGCACGTTCTCAAAGAACTGTCTCGTCTCTGTGTTGCTCCATTCTTCCAGCCAATCGCCGCTGAGCTTACTGGTAAAGGTCGCAATGCGGCCGTTTCCGTGGTCTCGGTAAGCATACAACGGAACTTGAACCACCGTATCGTTGTTTTTCTGATAATCGACCGACAGAACCGTCGTAGCGTCTGCCTTTGCCTTGCTGTTCAGATATCCGCCGACGTCCGACAGAGAGAGGATCCCCGACAGAACGTCATCGCGGAAGGTAACGATATTGACGGCAGTCTGCTTCTCGATCACCGACTCGGTGAGCTCGTCCGCAATGGTGGCAAACACGAGATCCGAAACCTCCTCGGCACGGCTGAGCGAATAGTGAACGCCGCCGCCCGCCTGCGCGATCGCGGAAAGTCCCGACGAGGGGCTGATCACGCTGATGGCGGAAACGGTGATGCCGTCTGCGCGCATATTGCGCGCGATCTCCACCGCGTCCTCGTTTTCGTGGCTATAGGAAAGACCGTCACTGATGATCATAACCTGGCTTTCACCAAAGGAAAGATCCTTGATGTTGGAATATGCTTCCTTGAGCGCCGCGCCGATCAGCGTTCCCTGATAAGGCGTTTCCCGCTGAATTTCGCTGTAAAGCCACTGACGGTAGGTCGTTCCCGGCTCCACGTCATCAAAAGGCACGATGTCGCCAAGCTTCATGGGCTTCCAGCCCTCCTCCACCAGCACCGTTCCCGCAAAGGGCACGTAGATGACGCTGTCGGTGTCAGACAGGAGCGACAACAGCTTGATCGCCGCATCCTTTGCAATGATCAGCTGGGAGGTATCGTTCATGCTTCGTGACACGTCCAGGACGATGGTGTAAAGCTTTTCGTCCTTGTTGGCGTTGCCAAAGCTGACGGGAAGCAGCTCCTCCAGCTTTTTGAACACCTCGTGGTCCTTGTTCTGCATCGAGAGGTCGCCGAGCGTGATCAGGCTCTTGCCAAATCTCGAAACGACGATGTCCACCGAATCCACGAACGCGCTGATGTTGTTGACCTCTCGCACGTCCACGTCCGAAAGGATGATCTCATCGTATTGAGAAAGCGCCTCAACGGTATAGGGAATGTCCTTGTTTCTGCCGTTAATCACGTAGGCGTCTATTTCGGTGCTGTCCTGATACAACGTCTTCATCATGTCAACGTCGGACTGCTTTCCCGTAACCAGCAGCACCCGTCTCATACCCGAAACGGTCTGCGTAAAGGTATAGGTATTGTTCTTGTCGGAAAAATCCTCGGACGCGCTGATCTCTACCTTATAATCAAAGGTTCCCGACACGTCGGTGGGAAGCGCGAACTTGACGATGTTGATTCCCTGCTCCGCCACCGCAACGGTGGTGTCGAGCTTTTTGTACTCGGTCTCATTGCTGAGCTTGGAATAGAGATCAATGATGACGTCGCTCTGTGCGCTTGCCTCCAGCAAAAGCTTGAGCTCGGTCTCGTGTCCGAGATAGGTAGAGCTCGTGTATTCGGCGTCGGAGATCTGAACCTCCTTGTCAGCCGAGGAAAGATTGCTGTTGACGTAAATGGTGTCAAGCTTGATATCCAGAGACTTCATACGCTCGATCGCGGATATCGTGTCTCCGCCCGAAACGTTATCACAGCCGTCGGTAATCAGCACGATGCGTCTCAATTCACCCTCGCTGAAGATGGTCGAGGTATAGTCGAGTGCCGCGGCAATATCGGTGCCGCTCGCATCGACCGCTGCCTCCCTGACGCTCTTGATCTCTCCACCCGACGGGGTGAGGATCACGTTGTCTCTGCCAAAGCAGACGATGCCAAGCTTTGAATTTTGAGGTGCCGACTCGTAAATCTGCTGAATGTAGCCGTCGATCTCGTCAAAATTGCGGCTCATGGAGTCGGACACGTCCACCACAACGTAGATCTTGGTTCTCGTCATCACGGTGGTGTGCGTGGGATCAGCCGCTCCCAGCACCGCGCACACGATGATCACCAGATGGATCACGAGAGACGCGATCCACCCTCGGCTTCTGTTGTCCTTGTTGATCGAGATGAAAAACGGGACGAGCAGTGCAATCACGAGGGGGATTGCCGCCAAAAGCCAATACGGATTATCGAAGCTGATATTTTTCATAACAGTACACCATCCAATCCGCAGTAAATATAAGCGCGAGGCAAATGAGTATCACGATCAAGGGATCGTACTCTCCGTCGCTTCTCTCGTATTGTTGCTCACCCGCAAGTGAGAAGCTCTCCTCTGTCTGCACAGGATTGCTTTCTCCCTCGGGCGCGTTTGCATATATGCTGTAGGAACGCTCCTCCCCCGAAACCAAAAGCTTCACGGTATAGCTTCCCACACGGTCAAGAGGCAGGATGGCGGGATCGCTGGAGCAATCAATGTAGATCTCCTCTCCATCGGGCGCGATCGCCTTGACGTTTTTGATGTTCCCCGTCAGATTGATCTCAACGTCCTCACCGCAAACGTAATCCGCTCTCTCGATCACGTCGGGACATGAATACTCGAGGAGATTGCCGAGGAGCGCAATGAAATCGGTCGACAGGGAGAAGTCGGTCTTGTGAAGATCAAATCCGATCACCACCTCACGGTTTCCGAGCGCGTTCACGCCCGCAAAAATGAGGGGATTGGAATCATAGGAGAACAGCGTTGTAAATCTCGTGTACATGCCGCTGTATTTGACGTATTCCGAAATATAGATGTCATTTCCCGATACGCCCTGCAAAAGCTTCTGCGCCGCAGACGCCGTGGAATTGGATTTCACGATCTTGTCGGGCATATCCAGCGTCACAACACCTCTTGCGCCGAAGCCCGAATCGTTGACGTTGGCGCCGGAATTGATCAGCCAAACCGCGCTGTCGGGCAGTACCTCGGGCGTGAAGGAATGGAAGATGCAAAGACCGTAATTTCCCTCTCCCGTATAATCCTTGGGACGGACCGTGTCCACCTTCGCATCGGTCAACACGTCGATCGCCGCCTGCAAGAAGAAGGGCGTATCGCTGACGATCAGCACGTTATAGGAGGTCTCGTTCTTCAAGTTGTAAGACACGTATTGATCATCCGCCGCATAGGAATCCTCACCTGTGAGTGCAATGCGGAAGGAATCGTAGCTCTGCGCGTTACAGCTGACCGCGATCGGATACCGCTCTCCCGCCTTGACGTCAAAGCCTTCTGTCTTGGCAGGTGTTGATGCGCCGTTGACGTAAAGCTCTACCTCCAGATGGGTATCGGCATCAAAGGAGACGATCTCGGCATTGACCGTCAAAACGCCACCCAGGAAGGTGCTTGACACGTTGAAAATGCCGCTGTTCCGATCCTTTTGTGAGGACACGTTCACAACCTCAACGTTTTGATGCGACTCCACCGTTTTGTCGGTAAACAGATAGACGGAAAAGGAAGGATTTTCGTCGAAATAGTCTTGCGCAGAGGCAAGCGCGTCCGCATGATCCGAGCTCTCGTCGGTCGCCTCAAGCTTCTCGAGCATATCGAGTGCCACGTCCTTGTCGCTGATGCGCTCGTACACCACCGCCGTGTCGCTCGCAGAGGAGATCAACGTAAACGCGCTTCCCAGCTTTGCGTCCTTGATGATCTCTGCAATCCCGTCCTTCGCGCGCTCGTATCTGCTCTCGCCGTCGCTCTCCATATTCATGCTCGCAGAGCCGTCGATCACAAAGCAGTATTCTCCTGCCGAATCGGGAATGGTGATGATCGGTCTTGCGATCGCCAGAGATATGGAAACCACCGCAAGGATCTGCAGGATCAGACTGATCAGACCCGTCAGACCGCTCAGCGGGTTTCTTCTCTTGAAGAATTTCTCGCTCAACGTCCAGATATAGGTGGACGGAACGGTCTGCTCGTTATATTTGTTTTTGAGGATGTATATGAGGATGATGATCGGCACACCGATCAGTCCGCACAGACCCAAAGGATATAAAAATCTCATTTGGTCACCTCCATATCCGAGAGCTTGCCGAAAAAGACGTCGGCAGGCGACTCGTATGCCGGCACGAGCATATAGACCGCCCCGCGCGATTCGCAGAACAGTCTGATTCTGTCCGTGATGAATTTCAGCGCTTCCTTATATGCTTTTACCACGTCGTGGTCGATCTTCTTGCGGAAAAATTTATTGCCGTTCTCCGAGTCAAAGAGGTGCATCTTGCCTCGGATCTGGGGATTGAGCTCCTCGCGCGAGAGGACCTGGATGCAAATGACGTCCCGCTTCTGCTCGCAAAGTCGGTTGATCGCGTCCTCGTAGTTCTCATCCGTGAGAAAATCCGATATGATGATGGAAAACCCGTCGCCGCGCCCCACGTTGGAGGGCACGATGGCGCGACTGATGCACGCATCTCCCTCAAACTCGATCTCATTGAGGCGATTGACGCAGTTGAGGTAGGCATCCTTTCCCACCATTCCGGTTACCACATCGTCAATGCGGTCTCCGTGCATGGCGTAAATGGACACTCTGTCCATCTCGCAAACCGAAAGATAGGCAAACGCCGCCGCAAGTCTGATCGCCTGCTCGGCCTTCTCGTCATCGGTTCCGTGACCCATAGATCGGCTCGCGTCTATGTAAATCTTGGTATGCATCTGCCGCTCGTCATAATACAGCTTTTCATAAAGCTTATCAAAGCGCGCATAGGCATTCCAGTCTATTTTCGTCACATCATCACCCGGCACGTAATCACGATAATCGGCAAATTCGCAGGAGGATCCCAGATTTTTGCTTCGGCGGTTTCCACCAAGAGAACCTGCAATATTGTTTTTGAGGATCGTTTGCAGAGATTCCAGCTCTCCCAAAAACGCCTCATCGATTACCATCTTTTTCATTAGCGGCCCTTCTTAGTTCCTTTTACGATCATTTCGATGACGTCGTCCGTCTTCAGCTTGTCATTCACCGCGGTGTAGTTGATCTTGATTCTGTGACGGAGCACGGGATATGCGAGCGCGTCGATATCCTCGTATGCTACGTTGAAGCGTCCGCACATCAGCGCGCGAACCTTGGCTGCGGTAATCAGTGCCTGTGCCGCTCTGGGGGACGCGCCGTATTTGACGTACTTCTTGGCAATTCCGTTTGCGCCGTCCAACTCGGGATGCGTGCCCGAAACGATGCGAACCGCATAATCAAGAACCTCGTCGATGGCAAGAACGCTCGATGCAAGCGCTCTCATCTCGAGGATCTCCTCGCCGCTGATGACCGCCTCGGCGGTTTCCTGCATGGTGATCTGCGTCATTTTGACAATGTCGATCAACTCGTCATTTCCGGGGAAGGTCATGATCAGCTTGAACATAAATCTGTCCATCTGCGCCTCGGGAAGCGGATACGTACCGTCCTGCTCGATGGGGTTTTCGGTCGCAAGCACGAAGAAGGGCTCAGCGAGCGCATAGGAGGCCTTGCCGATCGTTACCTTGTGCTCCTGCATAACCTCAAGCATTGCCGCCTGCGTTTTGGGGGTTGCACGGTTGATCTCATCCGCCAGAACGAGGTTTGCAAAGATCGGGCCCTTGCGGAAAACGGTCTTGAGCTTGCCCGCGTCGTCCTTTTCGATGATGTTCGTACCCGTGATATCCGAGGGCATCAGGTCGGGGGTGAACTGGATTCTCGAAAAAGGAAGGCTGAGAACTCGTCCCAGAGAACGAACCAGACGCGTCTTACCGACTCCGGGCACACCCTCAAGCAGAACGTTGCCCCCTGCAACGATGGCAATCACGATGCTGTCGATGATGTCCTTCTGACCTACGACGTCACGCGCCAGCTCATCCTTTACTCTCTTTATCTTTTCGCTGAAGTCAGCAACTCTTTCACTGATCTCTTTTTCCATCATTTCGCTCATGTTTATTTCTCCTCATCCTTAAATCCGCTGTAAAGCAGCGCAAAATATTTTTCTATGGCTTTCTTTTGTTCCTCGGTGTATCCGTACTTTTCATCACCGAGCTTTTCGATCATCAAGGTATTGTACCTTGCGTATAGCGTTCCGTATTCCACGTATTCTCCCGTGAGCGGATCGAGAACCAGATCGTCGCTTCCGTACTGGACGCCCTCGCCGATACCTCCGGAGGTCGGCTTGTTCTTATCGTCCTCCTCATCAAGATCCTGATCGCCCTTGTTGATGTCCTCGCCGTTCTTCACGAAATCGGGACGTTCAAATTGGGGGATCGGAACGGAAAACAACATTCCAAGACGCGTCATGGTGTATTCACCCACGTTGGTGTTGATCTTCTGCGTGGAGATGGTGGTGTAAAATTCATCGGTCATTGCCGAAAGCGTGCCGTCGACCGCCGAGATCAGCGCGTCGCTGTCTGCACTCGCATGGCTCGTGGGGATCGAAGCAAGACCTGCCAGCTCTCCGTCACCGTTGACGAGCTTGTAGACCGACGCATAAAGCGGATCGGTCGGCGCGATCTTGGACGCAACCAGCGCGGTATTCGTCTTTCTCGAAAGATTTTCAAGCGTCCAGCGAATGGTGTCGGCGGGATCGGCCGTCTCGTTCTCCTCATTCTCGGGGGTCGAGCGGGGCTCTTGCTCCTCCTCCGTACCGTCCGAGGCGAGTGATTGACGAAGGGCGTCGTATTTCTCGGCAAAATCTCCCCAATCGGGATCCTTCCAATGGCTGGTGTTGAGCGCCTTGGCTAGCAGCATGATATTGACGTCGTCGGTATTCCAAAGCTCGTTGAGGATCTCAGTCATAGAGGAAGAATCGTAAGTATTCCGCGTAATCTCGGTCAACGCCACGGCAAGAGCCGCCTGCATCTCGGGCTCGGTTTTTGCCTCCTTCAGCGTGGCAAGCAGCTCGGTAAGCGTGCTTGAGATCTTGCTTCTGTACGGCTCCTCCATCTGTGAGGAACCCACGTATCGGATCAGCTCCTCGATTCCTGCGATCTGCATCTTGGAGATCTCAAATGGGATCACCTCCTCGGGAGGGATGTAGGGCTCTTTTTCGGGGATCAGAATCCCAGCGGTCAGAGTGCCCGCTCCTATGAGCAGCGCGAGCGCGTAGATCCAAAGTTTCTTTGCCTTCAGCCTGCTTTTTTTGATTTCCGCCAGCGTGCTTTCGGCGTCCGCTCGCTGAAGTGCCTGCATCTCGCCCTCCTCGTCTCGGAAGGCAACCGCCGTCTGCACCTTTTCGCTGAGCATGAACTTCTCGTCGATCTCACGCGCAAGCCGTTTGTCGGATTTCCAAAGCGCAAAAAACACGGTCAGGAAGGCAACGGCTGCAACACCCGCGCCGATGATTATGGACACCGTGGGAGAAAGCGCGACCCACTCGAGCTTGTCGAGGATCAACGCCCCTCCCGATGCAAGTGCGCCAAACGCCCCTCCTGCAAGGCACGCCTTCAGGCTCCGAAAGCCCCGAAGCCGCTTTTTGAATTTGTAAAAGTTTTTGTTCATTTCTACTCCTTGAACAACAAAAAATACATAATTATTATATCATATAAACACGTTCCGTGTCAATGCCTTTCGCGCTTATCTTTGCAAATTCCCTGCAAATCGAACGAAATCGGACGTTTTATCTTCCTTGCCCCTTGATTTCCGCCGAAAAATTCTCCTCTCATAAAAGAACAGTCGCCAAGCATACCTGCTCGGCGACTGTTCTTTATCTATTTTGACCGTTTCGCGCACTTCCCTTTTTCGTTCTCCCCGTCGCCTCAAAGCTGACGCCCGCAAGAAAGCGAACGACCTCCCTCGGCGCGTCGGGCAGGAGCACCGAGATCCAATGCAGCTTGTTCATGTGATAGGCGGGATAGACGCCGTCCGAGGCGCCAAAAGATCCAAACATCTCGGTCGGGAGCTTAAGATTGACCACGTCGATCACCTCGTCGCTGTCAATACCAAACTTTCGCCTTGATACACGCATCACGATGGCGTACCACTTGCGGCTGTCCGCGTGTCTGAACACCGCCGTTTCAAAATCCAAGTCAAACGGATAGTCGGGGGAGGTTCCGTTTGTATCAAGGCAATACGCAAAAAATTCCTCTCTCGTCATACGTCCTCTCTGGTTTCGTCGATTTTCTTGTTCTTCAGCACCTGCTTGATTGCCCGGCACTGCAAGCCCTTTGGCAAGGCGTTGAGCAAGAGGAGCAAGGGGTTGCGGTTGATGTGGTATGCAAAGCGCGGATGGCGTTTTTTGAGGATACGCGCAACCTTATCCGCGATTTTGGAAGGCTCCACGCTCCTTGCCTCCACGCGGTTGACGATCGCCTTGAAGCGAGCGGCGTTACAGGAATAGTGCGTGGTCTTCTCACAGAATCGGTCGAGCGCATCGGTGGAAGCACCCAGCATCCCCGTTGAAACAGCCCCCGCGCGGAGAACGCTGACCTCGATGCCGAGAAGCTGAAGCTCCATACGCAAGGAATAGGCGTACTTGTCGAGCGCGCCCTTGGTAACGGCGTAGATACCCGTGAACGGAAGCGGATCGAGGGGCGCGAGCTCGCTGGTGGTGATCACGATCCGAGAGCCCTTCCTCAAAAGGGGCAGAAAGATCTTGTTCACCAGAAAAACACCGCCGAGGTTGATCTCAAAAATGCGCTCAAAATCGGCATTGTCGATCTCGACCAGCGAATCGAGCAGATAGATCCCCGCGAAATGGATGACGGCGACCAGCTCATCGGTCTCGCGGCAAACCACCTCAAACGCGCGTCTGACGCTCTCCTCGCTCGTGATGTCCGCCTCGATGGGCAGGATTCCCTCCTCCACGTCTCCGACCTTCCTGTCCAGCGCAAAGACGCGAAATCCCCGATCGCGCAAGGTCTGTGCCGTGGCTCTGCCCATGCCGCCGTACGCGCCCGTAATCAAAATTGACGGTCTCATGTTATCCCATCCTTTTCCTTTTTTACTGCTTACTTTAACACCATTATATCAAAAAAGACGAAAAAAGTCAACATCCTCCGCCCGACAAAAATCAGAGGCGGGAGCCGCGTCTGCGGCTGCCGCCTCTTTTGTTCTTCTGTTTATAAGCCCAAGGACTTACAAACCGAATTTCGTTGATTTAGTATGCGTGTGCTGCGGTAACCAAGGGCGCTGCGGGAGGCGTGGGCTCGCCGGGAAGTGTTCCCTCGTTGTAGCCAAGCACAATACCAAGATTATACCAGTAAAGAGCAAGATAATCACCCTTGTAGATGTTACCGTTACCTAATTGATCGGTAAAGGTTTCAAGATCAGAGTAACCTACGCCGCCTTCGCTGGAAACAAAGATGGGAGGAGGCACAGGAAGTCCTGCGGTCTGAGCCTTAATAAGATCCACATAGGGATTACCGTAAGTGGTATTCATCGTTGTGGCTCCAATACCCGGCAGCATGACAGGTACATTCGTGTGGTCGTCCATATCCAACGCGGTCGTTCCGCCAATGACAAGTTTTCCGTCAATGTCGGCAGGCGTACCCGTGCTAACACCGGGGATGTAGTCTGCATCCATATTGATCATGATCATATTCATGAAGCCATTGGCGTTTTCACCAAGCAGTGTCTTAAAGGAAGAACCACTCGGGAGACAATCATTCACTCCGGCAATCATTCCCGCCTGACTGTCGATACCGTGAGAGGTGAACCATGCCTCGGTACCTACGACGTAGGAGAATACCGTCGAGTTCGCATCGATGTTCACAATGTTCTTCGACTGGCTGTTGGCAGGGTCGGAGGTATTAGCATTCATACAGAGGATCGCAGGACCGCCCGCCTTACCTACGAAGGAATTGTTGATGTTGATCGTAGTGGGCACGTGGTTCGCGTGAAGCTCGGTCGCATTCTCGTCATCAATATCGTTCCTGGTCCAGGTGTTGATGTGAGACTGCCATGCGTCATAGAATTTGGTGTAGTTGAGGTTCACGGTCTGGCAATCATACTCCGGCATCGCCGTGATGTAGTAACGGGTTGCATTGACCGCGTTGAGATTGTAGGTCGCCTTCGCGGTCTTGAACGCATAGACACCGAGCATATGACGCTGCGATTCTATCAGATCCTCAACCGAAACAGACTCGTCGTTGTCGTTCATGCCGAGTGCATAGAAGTTGTAAACGTAGTCTGTGTGGTTGAAGTTCGGCTCGTACCACAGGTTCTCAGCAACGTTGAATCGGAAGATCTCGGAAGAGGATAATCCGTTGTCGTCATTCGCCAATTTTCCACCGACAAGCTGTGTTCCCTGGGGTGCAACGATGGGAATGTTGTAGGTGTTGATGGTGAAGTAGTTGCCGTAGAAATTGAAGGTGCCGGCAGACGTCATTTCGTGGTAATAGATGGACTGATGGTCCCAGATATAGGTATTACCGTTTACACCGGTGCAGAAGTACTCCGCAGGCAGGTCGGTTTTCTGAATGGTGAAGTTGTTGTGGAGAACCACGCCGTTGAGGGTTGCGGGACGTGTGATGCCATTGTTCTGAAGGAAGGTGTTTACAACCGTGAGCTGGTTATAGCCCGAGTTACCAAGATCCTTGGACACGTTGGTGATCACGTTGAGCTCCTTGGCGTCGTGGATGTTGTATGCGTCCACAACGGTAACCTCAAGGGTCTTTGTAAAGGTTTCAATCTTGCTGTCAGGAATGTTATCGGGACGGGTCTTGATCACGAAGGTCTTGCCCTCGGCAGCCTTGGTGAACTGGAAGGTGTGGTTTTCCTCGTCAATGGTAACGTATTCCGAGCCAACGGGAGTACCGTTCAGAAGCACCTCGGATTTGCTCGTATAGCCCACGTACTTTTCAACAGGCAGATAGGTCGTGGGATCAAGCAGTTTCAGGTTGAGCGTGTACTTGAAGGGATTGTTGCTTCCTACAACGTAGCCGTAGCCACTGTCAAGGAAGTTGTTCTGGTAGGTGTTTTGCTTCCAGTTTGCAAGCTGGTCGGGATCAGAAACACCTCCCACAACGTAGTTGAAGTCCTCGGCAACGATCGTAACCTTAACGGCTGCAGACGTCACGCCTTGGAAGGTAGCCGTGATTTCGCCCTCATAAACACTGTTTTTATCGAAGTCTGCGCCATTGACCACGACGCCGTCCTTCACAGCTCTCTCAATAAACTCGCCGTTGGAGAGGGTGAGGTCAACGCGGAGGTTGCTGACGTCGAACTTGCCAAGGGTGGTGTGCGCTTCAAAGGAACCGGTGTCGATTGCAACCGATACAACGGTCACGACCTCGATCTCGAAGGTGCTCGAGAACGTACCGTCCGCACAGGTGTAGGTTGCGGTAACCGTCTTCTTGCCTGCGGTGGTGGTGTCAACCGCGGAAAGAGTCAGACCGGTAACAGTTCTGGGAAGATTGTTGGAGAGGGTCGCGGTAGCCGAAATCTCTCCTGCGTTATAGGTCTCACCGAGCAATACCCAAGTCGCATAACCGCTGTTGACCTTGATGGAGGTCACAACAGGGGGAGTGCTGGAAAGGATAACGGTAGCACTGAACTCACCGTAGGTGATCACCCAGTTGCGGTTGCCTGCAGAGTGAGGCGGGAAGTTGTTCGCAACAAGCTTGGAATCGTTGCTCGCAATGAGGTGTCTGTCACCGTTATTGTAGCAAAGATAAACCTTGAGACCGGAAATGTCGGGATTGTAACCCTCTGCAACGGTCGTGTCAACCGACTCGGGATCAACCTCGATGCCTACGGGCAGGATCTCCATAACGGTCACCGTAAACTCAAGCGTGAGCGACTCGTAAGCAACCTTCAGGGTCTGCTCGCCAACCTTCTTGGGATCGATCTCGGTGAGGAACTTCAGATCCTTCGCCTCAACGATCTTGGTCGAATTGTCGGAATAGGTAGCCGTGATGGTAAGCGCGGACGTGTCGTAGACGTCGTTCTTGTAGATGGAGCTCTTCAGTCCGCTGCGGTAAGCCAGAGACGTCAGAGTGGGTGCGACGGGAGTGGTGTCTCCGGGCTTGGGTGCGCTCGGCACCTTGACCTCAAGAGAAGCGGTGATGCTGAGCCCGTCATAGGTAATGGTGTACTCCACCTTTTGGGGCTTGGATGTGTCAACTGCAGAAATCTCAACGTCATCGACGCCAAGCTCTACGGTAGACAGGTCATTGTAGGTTGCAAGAAGCTTGATCTGGGAGAAATCGGGGGTCTCACCAACCAGAACCTCGGTGGGCGCGCCGCCGGTGATCGCCAGACTCTCAATTTGTTTGCCAAATTGGAAGCCGTCACAAGCCGTCAATGACAAAATAATCGTAAGAAGTAGGACAATTGGAAGTAAAATTCTTTTTTTCATTTTTTTGGCCTCTTTTCTTTATTTATTGCATAATTGCAAACAATGTTGTTGGGGAGTCATTTTGCGTATGCAAAATCACTCGTACTCTGACGTATCGATCGCCCAGATCATAATCTTTTGGGAAATCGTGGGGTTTTCAGCCGAAACGATGTACACGGGGAAAACGCGCGTTCCCTCGCCCGTGATGGTGATGAGACCATTCTCATCGACCGTTGCAAAGGTGTTATCCTTTTCAAGGACGTAGTTGATCTTTGCATTGGTGGCATTCGCGGGCTTCACCTCACAGTAGAGCTGAACCGTTCTCGTGCCGTCCTCCTTGAACTCGTTGAGAAAGTGGATCGAATCCTCTCCCTGGATCAGCTTGATCTCGTGATCGGCGGTGACCGTGATGCTCTCTACGTATACGTTGTCGATGTACGTCTTGGGATTCAGACCTAAGAAGGACACCAGAGCGATCGCCGCTACGTATATCAGAGCAATCACAATGACGACTGCTTTTTTCATCTTTTATTTCTCCTTATAGTAGAGCTTTACGTTCTGGTAGAACGTAAAGAACTTGATTGCAAAAGCGGCGATTCCCACCAGCATGAGCTTGAGATACAGATTGTAGGGCTCGTGCATCTGCAGGATCAGGAATACCATAAATGCCGTTGCGAACGAGAGGATAAACGCCAGAGCGGTCGCCTTTGCCTCGTTGGGGTTGGACTCGGTCGATCCCATCGTCGCGTAAACCTCGTTCTGCGGGTTCATGATGTCAAACTCGGCACACAAAAGATGATGCGCGAGGTAGATGAACCAGATGCCGCCCAGGAGATAGAAGAGATCCACCCCGGTAAGGCCGCAGGTGTCCTTCATCACAACGCAGGTCAGAACCAGGGACAGGGTCACGAAGAGGGTGTTGGGCACGAGCTTGGCGAGGAGCAGTCCAAAGGGATTGGTAGGCTGCGTCTTGATCAGGTAGCTGGAGCGACCTTCCTTTGAGAAGATGCTGGCAGCGTAGGTATTGGAGTTGAGCGCAATCAGCATGATAATCAGCACGTTTGCGGTGGATACCATGATTTTACCGATCGCCCGAAGACTCATTGCCGCGAAAATCCTATTCAGAAGGAATATGAGAATCGGGATGGCAAACAGCATCGCCACGTTGGAATACAGTCTGTCAGAGGACTTGATCGCCACGAGCATTTCGTTGGCGAATGCTGCAGTCCTTTTGTTGTGTACTCTGTTCTTTCTGGGCTTCACGTTCTTTTTGAGGAACTCAAAGGGCTTGGACGCCATGGAGTAGAAGAGCGGACGCGCGATCAGAGCTGCCAGTCCTGCAAACACTGCGACAAAACCGAGAAGAACCAGCAAGCGCAGCAGGTTTGCTCCAAGCGAGAAGGATATGAAGTCCGCGCTTCCCAGAAGCACGAGCGTCATATTGAACACGGGGTTCAACGTCTGCGCCTTTACGTCCGAATAAGCATAACTGTCAACGAATCGTCTGATTTGCCTTCTGATGAACGTCGCCTGATCTCTGAGGTCGATGTTTGTGGGGATAAGGTTGATCGCGTAGAACACGCCCATGATTGCCGCGACGACCAGGATGACGAGCACGATCTTCTGCAGAAGTGCGCGCTGGTTGAAGAGGTTGGCGAGCCACATGCCGGGGATGGAAAGCAGAGCTGCCACCGCAACCGTAAGCATGGAAACGAAAATGATACAGAATACCATCCAAATGTAGTAATGAACCGCGAAGCCGTGCGTAAAGAAGTAGGCTACGAACACCGGAACGATGAAGGAAAAGTTACGGATCAGTTCAAATACGTAGAAAATGATGATCTTAGATAAGAAGATCTGGTTTGGTGTACAAGGGAGGGTCAAAAGGACCGCGTTGTCTCTTGAATAATAGAGAGATTTGGTAAGACCGATAGTGCAGGACAGAAGCGAAAAGCCGGTCATCACCAAGAATGCAATTGAGATTGCCGACGGAGGCACGTATCCGGCGTATCCGAACAGACTGAACATCTTCGCCACCGTGATAAACGCACCGCAAAGCAGGGTAACCATTGCAAACTTGAGAATCGCAACGAACACGGACAACAGAAGGTTAAAGGACTTGCTGCCGTGTTTTTCCGTACGCTTGGAGGCGAGCTTTTCTTTCAGCTGCATCTTGACAAGTGTAATCAGATTATCCATTTGCTAACTCCACCTCACGCATCAGACTGTCGTCTCCGCAGCGGAGATCGGCGTTTTCGATTCCTCCTCGCGTCGGAGGCTGATGTCCACGTAGTCGGGGTCCTCGTTTTCGATAATGCTGAGATAGAAGTGCTCGAGGTCGATGCCTCTTTCCTCAAGCTCCTTGAGGGTGATGCAAGCGCGGAGCTTACCCTTCTTGATAATCGCGATCTTATCGCAGATCTTTTCCACGACGTCGATGATGTGCGAGGAGAAGAACACGATGTTGCCCTTGGCAGCGTGCGCCTTCATGCACTCCTTCACCTCGTGAATGGAGTTGGGGTCAAGACCTGTCAGCGGCTCGTCAAGGATCCAGACCTTGGGATTGTGCACGAGTGCCGCCATGATCGCGATCTTCTGCTTCATACCGTGAGAGTAGGTCTTCATCTGGTTGTCAAAGGAGCCTGTGAGCTGGAAGGACTCCACGTAGCCCTCAATGCGCTCGTCGCGGTCCTTTTGACTGACCGAGTAAAGGTCTGCAATATAGTTGATGTATTCTCTTCCCGTGAGGTTTTCGTAAAGCGCGTAGTGGTCGGGAACGAATCCGAGATTGTGCTTTGCCTGAATAGACTGTCTGTCGACGTCATAGCCGCAAACCTCGATATTACCCTCGGTGATCGTCTGGATTCCAACGACACTCTTGATGATCGTGGATTTACCCGCACCGTTGGGACCGAGGAAGCCGAACACCTCGCCGCCCTTGACCTCAAAGGAGACGTCGTTTACAGAGTAATGCTGGTTTCTTCCGTACTTTTTCTTGAAGTGCTTCAGCACGAGGCTGGGAGAATTGTCTCCCGTGATGGGCTCGTTGATATTTCTTCCGCCGAGGAATTCCGTAAGCTCTTTTTTCATTCTCTTATAATCCCTTTCTTTTAATCTTCTGTCTTCCGCGCTATCCCAGGACTTGAACAGTATCGCGTACAGGAACCACATTCCCACGGATGCGACTACGTATACGAGGAAGAACAGGGACTGATAGATCGGATAAAATTCCATCGTGACTTCACCGATGGTAACGGGCCAAATGAAATCACGCGTTCTCTCTGCCCATTTACCAAGCTTATCAACGATAAAATCACTGTTGAGGAAGAAGAAGTCCGTTTCATGACCGATACCCGTGAAATAACCGTTGGCGAAGATCATCGCGAAGAAGTAGCCGCAGAAGGCGATCTGTGAGTACACCCACTGCTTGAACTTCGGTCTTTCAAAGATCTTCAGCGCCACCAGAAGAAGGGGCATAAAGAATGCGGGATAGTGATTGATCCAGAAATGCACCGACTCGTTGGACAGTGGCGAGTTGGAGAAGTTCGGCATGATCATTGCCAGGAAGGCACCCAGCACGTTGATGAACAGCGTGAAGTTGAAGAGCTTTTTCATTCCGAAGATCAAACAGATGGGAATGATAAACTGCGCCGTATTGCAAAGGTGAAGCGGCCAGGACCAAGGCGTCGTTGCATCCGCCAAGGTATATTGTCTCATGTACGTCCACATCAGACCCAGCGACATGAAGATCATAACGAAGCGCTTGACGTCCTGAGGCTTATTCTTGATCGCCTGGAAGATCAGGAAAGGAACGAGGATCGCAAAATAAAGAACGATTCTGTGCAGATAGTTGAAATCGTCGATCGTCGTAACGCCCGGGATCTCACCAAAGATCGCATAGGGGATGTAGGTGGGGATGATGGTCAGGAGCGCAAAGGGGAGCGCCAGGAGCAGGCTTCCCGCTTCCTTCCACGTGGGAAAGGGGAATTTCCCTTCCTCTATAAATCTTGCCATCACAAGTCCGAGACCGAGACCGATCTCCACGCAAAGGAGCGGAAGTCTGAGGTCAAAGCTCGTAAACACGTCCGTACCGATGATACCTGCCGCATACGTGTCGAAGAAAACGATATCCAGAATCAGCACGGGAAGTGCGAAGAAGTTGGTCAGATGTCTTAGGGTCTTATACTCGAAGAACTGGTCGAGCACGATCGCGAGCAGAGCCGTAAAGGTAAACCAAGTTAAAAACAAGGAAATGATCGTGCTTACGACGTCAGCCCCAAAAGGCGAAAACATATTGATACCCTGAAGGAAATGGTAGTTTCCATCACTGGCAATCATTCCTCGGTTCGCCTCGGTTTCGTACATATATCTGACGAACGCAGCCGTCGCCAGAACAAGCGCGAAAAATTTCCTTGAAAGAGAAGAACTGTATTTTTTTAACCTAACGAAAATGGCAAGGCCGATAAAGACTGTTATCAGGCCAAAAATTAGCAAAAGACTGGTGGATTGATTCATAAAATAAAACCTCTTTATCCATTCTAATATGCCGGACAAACAAGAACTGTGAAAGTGAGCTTTTCAAGGCTCACTTGCATCCTCGATTATTATACTACAAAATTACGAAAAGTCAATATTTTTCGACAACCTTTGCCCTAATCGCCAAAAAGCGTTTGGGGATCCCATTTGTTTTTTGGTTGTTTTGACCACGATTTTTCCAATATATGGATTGCGCCTTGCCAAGTTTTACATATATTCTCATTGACTGAAACAACAACCTATTTATTATATAAATCACGGTTTTCACCGTCCGGTGAAAAAGGCGAAGAAGAAGAAGAAGAAGAAGAAGAAGAAAACGCATCAAAAAACACCTCCCGCGAGCCGAGTTGCGAAAGGTGTTTTGAGAGCAAATTATTTACTTTAGTTTTTTGGGAAAGCATAGCCGAAGCAGCTTGCTCACAACCGTGTAAAGCGCGATGTACACGAAGGCGGAAAACGTTCCTCCGACGGTAACGGTCAGAACCGTAAAAACGGTGTAGTTCAGCTGTCCCCACTCGAGACGGAGCGCCTCCAGAGCAGGGATCACGCTTTGGAGAAAATTACAGTAATTCACATCCCATTTATAGGCAAGAGGAAGTGCCACGGCGATATACACCACACCGATCCCACCCATCAGGAAGGCGTCGCGCGGCCGAGGACGGCACAGGCGCATCGCCACAGCGAGCAGAAAATAGAGTAATATTAAATGATGGAAAAGAAATCCGTGCGTTTCCCTGAAATTCTGACCGACAAGCCCGATATCCCCCATGATCCCACAGGGATAGACGTACGTTGCCACCGAGACCATAAAGGACATACACACCGCAACGGGACGGAAGACCCGCGACATACGCGTCCCAAAAAGCTCGGCCAAGGGAATCACCACATAAAACAGACTGCAGTAATGAAAAGGCAGCAGGTAATAATCAAACTCTCCGAGCAAATTCCATTTCTGCTTGACAACCTCGATAGAAAGCAACGTCAAAGCAACAACCGCGCAGGGAATGGCGCGCACCCGTTCGGAGTTTTTGCGAAACAGAAGCGCAAGAATCGCCACAAAAACGATCATTGCCAAAAGCACTCGAGGCAACACTTGTTTATCAATTTCAGAATACACGGCGACTCCTTTCTCCCCTTCGCGGGCGGTTCTCATCAAGGCAAAAGCAATACGACTATTATACCACTCCTCTTCCCTTTTGTCAAATGTTTTTCCGAAAAGGGTTTTCCGTTTTCGACAAAAAACGACACCGCCACCTCTTGGGCAAGGTAGCGGTGCTGCGGCAGATTCCTTTCAGGGAAGGGGTTCCCCTTCGGCGTCAAACAGCGGCAGAGGCTCCAGATACAGAATGTCCTCGCGGCCGCGGGCGTCTCCCTCGGCAAGGATCGCCATCTTTCCAACGATGTTTCCCCCCGCGTGCAGGACGAGCTCCTCGATCGCGCGCAGAGAATCTCCCGTGCTGATGACGTCGTCCACGATCAGAACGCGCTTTCCTCTCATCCATTCGGCATCCGCACCGTCAAGATAGAGCGTCTGCTTTTTGGCGGTCGTGATCGAATTGACGTCGCAGGAAAAGACGTCACTCATATAGAGCTTTTGCATCTTTCTTGCAACCACGTACTTGTTTTTCCCCTCCTGACGCGCCATCTCGTAGACCAGAGGAATCCCCTTGCTCTCGGACGTGATAATGACGTCGTGATCGGGCGCAATCTTGAGAAGCTCCCGCGCGCAGGCGCAGGTAAGCTCCACGTCTCCGAAAATGACGAACGCGCCAATGTAAAGAGTTTCGTTCAACGGGCAAAGGGGCAATTCCCTCTCAAGTCCCGCCAGCTTCATAGTATAGGATGTTTTTTTCATTCGTTTTCCTCCGTATCGTGATGAGGTACTTCCACGTCTATTATACGCCAAAGAGGTCGATCTGTCAAGGATTATGAAAAAACAGAGCGGAATCTGTTGACTTTTGCAAAAAATTCATGTATAATCAATTTGTCCCTAAAAAAACAATGGAGGAAAAATTGATGGACAAGTTTTTCAAAATTACCGAGCGAGGCTCGAACTACCGCAAGGAAATCGTGGGCGGTCTGACCACCTTCTTTGCAATGGCGTACATCATCTTTGTAAACCCCGCGCAGGTTGCGGCTGAGGGCGCAAACGGCTGGCTGGCAGCACTTGGCGCAGATTCCGCAGCACTCGGCATGATCTGGAACTCGGTTTTCGTGGCGTCGGTTCTCGTCGCCTTCCTGGGAACCTTCCTGTATGCCGTCTACGCAAAGCTTCCCTACGCACAGGCGTGCGGCATGGGTCTGAACTCCTTCTTCTGCACGTGCTTCATTTCGGGCGCGTACTTTGCAGGCGTTGACCTCATCGGCGGCTACCACTCGGGTATGATCCTCGTCTTCATCTCGGGTATCGTATTTCTGCTCCTTTCGGTTACGGGCGCAAGACAGTACATTGCAAAGGCAATGCCCGACTGCCTGAAGAAGTCCATTCCCGCGGGAATCGGTCTGTTCATCGCCTTCATCGGCTTTAAGAACGCAGGCATCATTACCGCAAACCAGTACACCTTCGTTCAGTTCGTGGACATCAACGGCGCGTTTGGCGTTGAGGGCGTTTCCACGCTCGACGCATGGCGCACCATCGCTCCCGCGATCGTTGCATTCCTCGGATTCATCATCATTTCGGTTCTCACCAAGAAGAATGTCAAGGGCGCAGTCCTGATCGGTATTTTCAGCTCTGCCGTTCTCTACTACCTCGCCACCTGGCAGGTTCCCCAGCTCGACTTCTCCTCGATCGGTCAGTCCTTCAAGGATTTCGGCGAGATCGGCATCACGGGTCTGTTCGATGCAGAGGCTTGGAAGCTTGCATTCAACGGCGCGCACATCGGCGGTGTCTTCTCCGCGATCGTTCTGATCATCTCCTTCTGCATCGTGGATATGTTTGACACGGTGGGCACGCTTTACGGAACGGCTACCGAGGCAGGTATGCTGGACGAAAACGGCGACCCCATTGATATGGACAAGGCAATGGCGTGTGACTCGGTCGGCACCGTTGCAGGTTCCGTTCTCGGAACCTCCACCTGCACCACCTTCGTGGAGAGCGCATCGGGCGTTGCAGCGGGCGCAAGAACGGGTCTTGCAAGCCTCGTAACCTCCCTCTGCTTCCTCGCGTGCCTCTTCCTCACTCCCCTTGCAAGCATCGTTCCCTCCTGCGCAACCGCACCCGCGCTGATCTTCGTGGGCGTATTGATGCTCAAGAACTTTGCAAACGTGGATATGACCGATATGAGAAGCTCCGTACCCGCGTTCCTGACGCTGATCATGATGCCCCTGACCTACTCCATCTCCAACGGAATCGGTATCGGATGCATCGCGTACGTGCTCATCACCCTTCTCACCGGTAAGTACACCAAGAAGGATATCGTTGCAACCGTGATCGCGCTCTTGTTCGTAGCAAAGTTCGCGTTCATCACCATGTAATTGATAAACACATAAACCAAAGGGGCAGCCAGGTCCGGTGGCCCTTCCCTCCCGTTTTTTACTACACGTCCTGAAGATTCACTTCACCATTCCGTAGCCGCCTGCATAGCGATTGACGTCGTCCACCACGACGAAAACGTTGTTTTCACAGATCGCGCGGATCTGCTTGAGCACGGGAACCGAGTCTCGCCTGGGGAGAACGATAAAGATCATATTCATGTGACTCTTTGAGCCCTGTCCCTCAAAAACCGTATATCCACGCTCCTGTTCCTTGAGGTACGCGGTGATTTTTTCGGTGTTTTCATCATTTGCGATGAGCTGAAGGCTGGACGTTCCAAGCGCAATCTTCCCCTCCAGCGTGGAGCCGAGATAGAGACCCGTGGCGTAACCCAAGCAATAGAATGCAAGGAGGAAGAGATTGTCTCCAAGCGTTCCGATGATGGTGGAGATCACAAGTCCCCAGATGGTGCATTCGAGAAGTCCCAGCCCCGCCGCCTTGAGGCGTTGCCCCTTGACCATCATGCAAGTCTTGAGAGACTGAATGGTGATCTCGATGATCTTTGCAGCACAAACGATGAAGCAGACCGCAACGGGTGGAATGGACGCTAAAAATTCTGACATGATTTGATCTCCTTTTTCACTGTTTTACCCCATTGTACCACAGAAAAGCAAGAAAAACAAGATGAATCTGTAAACAATTCTTTGCATAGTCCCCCTCTCTCCCGAATATACTATTCCATATACGTTTTATGGGGGAATTTATGAAACGATCGATCGGACTGTGGCAGCTTATGGGCTTTGCCGTGACCTCTCTTTGCGGCACGCTCCTGCATTTTCTGTACGAATGGCTTGGGGAGGCGGCGTGGATCGCGCCCTTCTCGGGAGTGAACGAATCGACGTGGGAGCACATGAAGCTGCTCTTCTGGCCGATGTTTCTCTTTGCTGTCGCACAGAATTTTTTCTTCCGCGACCGTGAGGACTTTTGGTGCGTCAAGCTCCGTGGGACCCTTTTGGGCCTTGCCCTCATCCCCGTCATCTTCTACACCTACAACGGCGTGATCGGAAAATCTCCCGACTGGATCAACATCGTCATCTTTTTCGTCTCCGCCGCCGTCGCGTATGCCTACGAAACGCGGAAATTCCATGATGAGGACGTTCCCTGTCGATCCTCAAAATGGGCGTTGGGCGCGCTCGTCGTGATCGCCCTGCTCTTTGTCGTTTTCACATTTGTCACACCCCGTATCGGTATTTTCCGCGATCCCTTGACGGGCGCGTTCGGCAGATAAACAAAAGAGGTTTCGTTTTTTTGCGAAACCTCTTTACTTTTTCTCTGTTCCGTGATATAATGATCTCAATCAAATCGTGGTCACCGGAGGCAGAGCACCGTAGTGCTCAATTTGCCGGATTAGGTGTCCGAGTGAGCTCGGGTTATTGTGTCTGCAATAGCCCGAGCTGTTTTTATTGGAGGTTTCATATGAAAAACACAACGGTTGAACTCATCCCCCTCTCGTCCGATGACCGCGAGCAGTTTATTCTCGACAACCAATGGGCGTTCAAGCACGGCGCGATGATGGAGTTCGGAGAGCGCGACGATCACCTCGACGGCGACGGCGAGATCATTTCCCGCAAGACCATCGAGCGCAGTATTGACGATCCAAGAAACGAGACCTACCGCATCGTCGCGGATGGCAGGCGCGTGGGGGGCGTGATCCTCAAAATCGACAAGGAAACGCATCACAACGAGCTGGAGATCCTCTTTGTTGACCCAAATGAACACGGCAGGGGCGTCGGCTACGGCGCGTGGCAGGCGGTGGAAGCGCTCCACCCCGAAACGGTGGTCTGGGAGACCTGCACGCCCTATTTTGAAAAGCGCAATATCCACTTCTACGTGAACAAATGCGGCTTTCAGATCGATCAATTCTGGTGCGAATATTTTCAACCCGATCACAAAATGCCCGACGAAGAAAACCTCGATCCCGACAAAGGCCCCGACGAGATGTTCCGATTCGTCAAGGTCATGAAATAAAAAAAACGCCGATGGAGTTCAAATTCCATCGGCGGTTTTTCACTTCATGGGCTTCGTCTCAAGCCTTTTCTCGCCTATTTCACATCGTCTTACGGTAGTGATCGATGTTCTGATCCTCGTTGTAGGTAGGATCTCCGGGATGAATGCCGTTCATCTCCTGCATGATGCGGTAGGCTCTGGCGCGAAGCTCCTCGGTCGCTGCGCGAGGAGGCAAGGAGGGATCGGCGTAGATGGGCTCGGCAATATGCAGATCCACGAACGGCCCCTTGCCGAAAAGCTTTCTGATCCCACGGCGCGGGCGGAAGGACATGGAGATGGGGATCAGCGGCTTCTGATACTTCACTGCGTAGGAAAAGACCGCGGGCTTGAGGGGACGGATATCGGGATAAAAGTACCACAGAGAGCCCTCGGGGAAGACGTGCAGCCACCGACCGCTCTTCACCACCTCGTCCATTCCCTTCTTGAAGGAGATCATGGCGTGAATATCCCCCTCGGGAATGGGCATTCCTCCCAAAATCCGCATAAAGGGCTGGAATCCGCTCTCAAAATTCGGCTTCCACGCAGGAAAATAGCTGATGTGGGGACGGATCGCCTTGAGCACACAAAGATAGTCCCACATAAAGACGTGGTTGGAGACGGTGATCGCGCCGTTTTTCAGCTCTTTTTTATGCTTTTTCAGATTCTTCCGCCCGTAGATCCGCAGTCCGTGCGTCAGGTGCGTCAGGGGAAAGACGATCAAGTGAAGCACGCACGCCACCAGCGCGCGCTTGATGCGAAACCAAAAGCCGTGGGGCATATAATCGTAATTCTCATCCAGCTCCAGCGTGCGCGTGCGCTTGAGCTCCAGCATGTGCGCGTCGCTCCGCTCGGGATAGGTATAGTCCAGTTGATGTCTGTAATACATGGCAGTCCGTCCTCTTTTCTTTTTCTTCAAACCGTTGGCATCAAACGATGCTTTTCTTTATTATAGCACAAAATAAAAGTTTTTTCAACATAAATCCTGCAAGAATTAAAATCCGGACAAACTCTGTATACCAATACTTGACTTTTTGTGAAAACTATAGTATAATAATCGTGTATGCGAATCATTCGTTTTTTACGTATTTCAAACGCAAAACAAGGAGATGCACTATGAGCACTTATGGCAAGTTTGTTGCTGAAAAAGAGTTTCAGATCACCACCCCCACGCCTCCCCGTCCCCAACTGAATTACATCTGGAACTCCCGCGTGTTGTCGGGAGTCAATCAGAACGGCGGCGGCGTTGGCGCTTACGGTCAGAGAGCGATGGCCTACATCGATCCCGACGGAAAGGGCCGCTGTACGGTGATCCGCGACGGAAACAGATATTTCTACGTCAAAAACCGAGCGACCGGAACGGTCTTCAACCCCGGTCAGTACCCCGTAAACACCCCCGTTGAGAACTACTACTGCACGCACGGTCTCGGATACAGCGAGATCCATGGCGAGTGTGAGGGCATCGGCGCTACCGCGCGGATGTTCGTCAACGATACCGACCCCTGCGAGATCTGGAAGGTCACCCTCTCCAACAACACCGACAAAACGGCGTCCGTCTCGCTCTATTCCTTCGCGGATTTTGAGCTGGTAGGATACCAGAGATACAGTGACTACAACTCCTACGTACACGCGGAATACGACGAGGAATCGAACCTGCTCATGTGCTTCAACAAGGCAATGGAGCGTCCCCACGAGTGGTTCAACGGCTTCCTCGCCTCCAGCATCAAGCCCACCGCCTTCGAGACCTCCCGCCGCGGATTCCTCGGCACCTACGGCTCGGTCAACGCGCCCGTCGCGATCCACGCAGAAAAGCTTGCAAACAACTTTGCAGCCTGCGAGCAGATGTGCGGTGCGATGCAGCACGATTTTGACCTTGCGGCAGGCGAGAGCGTCTCTGTTTATATCCTCATCGGTGACGCCGACGAGCTGTCCACGGCAAAAGCCATCTGCGACAAGATCCTTGCAGGCAATAAGATCGAAGAGGATTTTGCGGCGCTCCTTTCTCTCAAGCAGAACACCTCCTCCAGCATCTACGTCAAGACCCCCAACGAGAAGATCAACTGTCTGACCAACTACTGGCTCAAGCAGCAGGTTCAGCTCTGCGCCGAGGTCGGACGCGACACCGGAAAGGGCTTCCGCGACCAGCTTCAGGACGCGTGGGCGGTTGCATCCTTCAACCCCGCGCTTGCCAAGGAAAAGATCCTGGAGACTCTGACCTATATGTACTCCGACGGTCGGTGCGTGCGCGGCTGGCTCCCGCTTGACCATCACATCTACTCCGACGGCCCCACGTGGGTGACCCCCACCGTCAACGCCTACATCAAGGAAACGGGAGACGTGGACTTCCTCAACCACCCCGTGAAGTATCTTGACGAGGGTGAGGACACCGTCTGGGGACACATTCTCACTGCGATGAGATTTGCATCGGACGATATCGGAGAGCACGGGCTCGTCCACTCCCGCGACGGTGACTGGAACGACTCCCTCAACATGACGGGACTTCTCGGCAAGGGCGAGTCTGTCTGGACCTCCATCGCGCTCTGCTACGCCTTGACCAATGCGGCGGAGATCGCGGAGCGTCTGATCGGGGACAACGAGATCCGAGACGAGATGCTTGCAAGACGCGAGAAGATGAAGGCAGCGATCAACGAAAACGCATGGGACGGCGAATGGTATCTCGCGGCGATCAACGACTATAACGAAAAGGTAGGAAGCCACGAGGAGACCGAGGGTAGCATCTACCTCAACTCCCAGACCTGGTCGATCCTCGCGCAGGTCGCAGAGGGAGAGAGAGCCAAGGCGTGCATCGCGTCGGTCGACAAGTATCTTGACAGCGACTACGGGCCTCTCACGCTCTACCCCACCTATACCAAGTTCAATAGCCGCATCGGACGTCTGACCAGCTTCATTCCCGGCATCTGGGAAAACGGCACCCCCTATTGCCACGGCGGCACCTTCAAGGTGGTTGCAGACTGTCTGCTCGGACGCGGTGATAAGGCTTACGAGACCATTCTCAAGATCATGCCCGACAGCGAGACCAACCCCTCCGATCACTCGGGATGCGAGCCCTACGCCCTGACCAATATGTACTTTGGTCCCGACAATCCCCGCAAGGGCGAGACGCTCTTTGCATGGGTGACGGGAACGGCGGGCTGGATGTTCCGCGCTGTCGTTCAGTATATGCTGGGCTTCCACCCCGATTACAACGGATTTGTACTCAATCCCTGCATTCCCTCCTCTTGGGGAGAGGTGACGCTGACGCGTAAGTTCAGAGGAGATACGTACGAGATCACCATCAAAAATGACAACCATAGCCAGTCGGGTGTCGCCTGCGTTACACTTGACGGCAAGGAGGTCGGTCAAAAGATCGAGCTTGTCGGAGACGGCTTGACGCATCAGATCGTGATTACGATGTAATCCGTCAGACCATATAAGGAATCCCCCTCTCATTTAAGCAATCTGCTCATTGAGAGGGGGATTTTTTTGAGAATTTATTAAAGCAAAAGAAACGCCGCATGGAAAATTTCATCGAGGCGAGTGCGCTTAACGAAATTATTTCTTATTCTTTTCCTTGGCGCGCTTATCGTTGATGATCTGCATGTGCTCGGCGGTGATCAGCTCCACGCCGTTTTCCTTCGCCCAAGCAACGCAGCCCTTAAGCACGACCGACAGGAACACTCTCGGAACGCCGAGAATGGTCGTAAGCGCGTCATCGGTGAATTTGACCTTGTCGTCCACGCGGTCGGCGGCATATCTCACCGATTCAAGAGACGCCTGTCTCACCTGCAATAGCTCGGCTCTCATTCTGGTCTTTCTGTGGAACCAGAAGTTCTTGCTGTCGCGGTAGCCGTAGTCGACGGGAAGGGAGGGAAAATCCTTTGCGCGGACGCCGTTGATGATGGCGTCGCTGTATTTCTTCTTCATCAGGATCTTATCCACGCGAAGAATAAAGTGCGCGCCGAATTTGCTCGTAATACCGTTAAAATCGTGATACGGGCCCTCGTAGCCGTTCAGCTCACCCGCCTCGTCACGGTCCGCGCCGTCGAGTTCGCGCATCCAGGTGCACTCGATTGCCTCGATCGCATCGGTGAGCACCATGGGTCTCGCTTCCCCGCTCTCCTCCTCGATCAGACTCTTTTCCAGCTTGAACTTACACTTGGGCATCTTCTCACTGGGCTTGTCGCCGGGCCAGGAAAGCTTGACCGCCTCCTTGAAGGTCTCGGGCCTGTCGTCAATGAAATTGAGGGTGCACTTGCCGTTGCGAAGGATATTCTGCGCGGTGTTGGAGGAATTTCGGCAACACAGAAGCATCGCGTAATAGTCCTTGCCCGCTACATAGTAGGGCTGCACGAGAGAATACGGACCGAGGTTGGTGGTTCCGTCCTCACACAGGGTGCTGATGATGACCGTGGGCATGGGAAAATACAGGGACGTCTGATAAAAATTATCGACGATACGAAGATTTTCAAAGCTGCTCATCTGAATTCTCCTTTACAAAACAAAGAAATGATATCTGAATCATTATAACACATAAATGGATACTTTTCAACCGTTATCTGAAAAAGGCAATGATTTTTTAAGGAATTTTCCGCCCCCATTCAATTTTTTGAAAAAATTTGCAAAAAAACATTGACAATTTCCCTTTCGGGTAGTATAATGTGTGTAACATTTGAATATCACAAAAAACGACGTTGACGAAGACGGTCGGAATGTGGAGTCTGCAGAGAGTTGGCGGTTGCTGCGAGCCAATGACGAAACGTTTCAATGACCTATCACTTCTGAGTCGAAGGACCGAACGCTTTTTTTTGCAAGTAGACTCCTTCCGTAATGCTGCGTAAAGGCAAAGGGCTTGTCAGAGTCCGGAAAGTGGCGAAACGACCGTTTCGCAATTTGAGTGGTACCGCGGGTGTAATGCTCGTCTCAAGTTTTTGAGACGGGTTTTTTGTTTTATTCAATGCCGTAATACCGCCCGATGGGGCAACGGAAACGAAAGGAGCAAAAATGGATTTTAATTTGAAAGAAGTTGCCGATAGAATCAAGGAGCTTCGGGAAGCCAAGGGCTTTACGCAGGCAGAGCTTGCAAAGCTGACGGGTGTGTCCGAGGAGGACTATCGGATTTTGGAGATGGGCGAGACGGACTTTACCTTCACGTTCATCTATAAGTGCGCCAAGGCGTGCGGCGTTGAGGTGGTAGATCTGCTTGAGGGTACCAGCTCGACTCTGACCTCCTTCTCCATCACGCGTCGGGGTGAGGGACTCAAGATCGTCAAGAAAAACGGTTTTGTCTACAACAACCTCGCGCCCAAGTTCAAGGATAAGCTTGCCGAGCCCTTCCTCGTCAGCTTCCCCTATATCCCCGAGGAGCAGAACGCGCCCCTCAAGCTCAGCTCTCACAACGGTCAGGAGTTTGACGTCATCGTCAAGGGAGCTCTGAAGGTTCAGGTGGGCGACCACGTGGATATCCTCAATGAGGGCGACTCCATCTTCTATAACAGTCTCATTCCCCACGGCATGATCGCGGTCAGCGAGGGCGGATGCGAGTTCCACGCAGTGGTGCTCAATCCCCAGAACGGCGAGGTCACCGAGGAATATCCCGAAACGCCTTACGTTGTCGCCAAGGCGCCCGTAGTCGAAAAGAGCGCCGAAACGGTTGCAGACAAGTTCGTGACCTCCTCCTACGACGAGCACGGCGTCTTCAACGGCATCACATTCAAGAATGACGATCAGTTCAACTTCGCGTTCGACTGCGTTGACGCGATCGCTGACAAGGATCCAGACAAGCTCGCGATGATGTGGGTGGCAAACGATAAGACCGACCGCCGCTTCACCTTCCGCGATATGAAGCGCTATTCGGCAAAGACCGCAAACTATTTTGAATCGCTCGGCATCAAGAAGGGCGACACCGTTATGCTGGTGCTCAAGCGTCACTACCAGTTCTGGTTCTGTATGCTTGCGCTCCACAAGATCGGCGCGATCGCAATTCCCGCGACCAATCAGCTCGTCGAGCACGACTTTGCATACCGCTACAAGGCGGCAAAGGTCAAGGCGATCGTTTGCACCGCCGACGGAGACGTCTCTCTCGAGGCAGAAAAGGCTGCCGCCGAGTACCCCGAAATGGTCAAGATCCTTGTGGGCGGCAAGAAGGACGGCTGGAAGGACTTCAACGTAGAAATGGAGCGCTTCAGCACCCATTACTACCGCAACGAGAATACCCCCTGCGGCAATGACCCCATGCTCATGCTCTTTACCTCGGGCACGACGGGTTACCCCCGCATCGCAACCCATTCCTACAAATATGCTCTGGGTCACTACCCCACGGCAAAGCATTGGCACAACGTCAACCCCGACGGCCTGCACTTCACCATCTCGGATACGGGCTGGGGTAAGGCTCTCTGGGGCAAGCTCTACGGTCAGTGGCTGTGCGAGGCAGGTGTCTTCACCTACGACTTCGACCGATTCCACTCCGAGGATATTCTTCCCCTCTTCAAGAAGTACAACATCACCACCTTCTGCGCTCCCCCCACCATGTATCGCTTCTTTATCAAGGAGGACCTCTCCAAGTACGATCTTTCCTCGATCCAGTACGCGACCACGGCAGGAGAAGCGCTCAATCCCGAGGTGTTCAACCAGTTCAAGAAGGCAACGGGACTTACCATCATGGAAGGCTTCGGACAGACCGAGACCACCCTGTCGGTTGCAAACTTCGTGGGCTCTACACCCAGAATCGGCTCGATGGGTAAGCCCAGTCCGCTCTATGACGTGGTGATCCTTGATCCCGACGGAAACGAGTGCAAGACGGGTGACACGGGTGAAATCTGCATCCGCACCAAGGACAACGTTCCCTGCGGCCTCTTCATCGGCTACTATCTTGATGAAGAAAAGACCAACGACGTGTGGCACGACGGCTACTACCACACGGGCGACCAGGCGACCATGGACGAGGACGGATACCTCTGGTACGTGGGTCGAATCGACGACGTCATCAAATCCTCGGGTTACCGTATCGGCCCGTTTGAGATCGAGAGCGTGATCATGGAGCTTCCCTACGTGCTGCAATGCGCCATCACCCCCGTTCCCGACGAGGTGCGCGGACAGATCGTCAAGGCGACCATCGTGCTCACCAAGGGCACCGTCGGCACCGACGCCCTCAAGAAGGAGATCCAAGAATACGTCAAGACGCACACCGCGCCCTACAAGTACCCCCGAATCGTGGAGTTCGTTGACGAGCTTCCCAAGACCATCAGCGGCAAGGTCAGACGTGTGGAGATCCGCAAGAAGGATCTCGAAAAAGCAAACGAGAAATAAAAATAAGAGGCAAGGATCTAGGTCCTTGCCTCATTTTCTTATTCTTCGTCATAGCAGGAGAAGATCTCCTCTACTCGCTCGGTATCCTTCTGCTTGGTAAGCGCGCTGACAACGGGTACCACGATCAGGGAGACCGCCATAGCGGCAACGCCCATCTCGGGCGACTTTGCAGCCGCTGCGGAGAAGCCCGAAGTCAGAGAAATGACCAGCGTGGGAATGCCAACGGTCAGAAGTCCTGCAAGCATCCCTGCATACGCGCCGATCTTGGTGATCTTCTTGGAGAAAAGTCCCCAGATATATGGGCCGATGAAGCAGCCCGAAACCACACCCCAGGAGAAGGACATCACACTGACGATGATCGGGATATTGCGCGTTGCGAAGAAGAAGGAGCATCCCACGAACGCAAGGCACAAGAGTCTTGTCAGGAGCATCTGTGTCTCCGACTTCACACTCTTTTTTCTGACAGCGGGAATAAGATCCACCGCCACCGCCGACGCGGAGGTCAAAACGACCGAAACCAGCGTGGACATGGACGCGGACAGAAGCAACACGATCATGACTGCCAGAAGAACCGTTCCAAAGACGTTTGCACCCAGCACCTCCATGAGCACCGAGGGAATGATCGCGTCAATGCCGCCCTCGGGAAGCTTGCCGCCCAAAATCAGCCTTGACGTGCAACCGATCAGGTATGCGCCACAGCCAATGATCACGCAGAAAATGGTGGAGATCACCGTTCCGCGCTTGATGGAATCGGTATCCTTAATGGCGTAGAACTTTCCGATCATCTGCGGAAGTCCCCACGTACCGAAGCTGGTCAGCAGGATGTTAAAGCAGAGGAACTTGAAGGAAGATCCGCCGAAAATACTGGTCAATTGTGCCCCCGTGGTGGGATTGGGGTCATCGGGGAGAGACTCAAACGCCTTGAGATTTTGGATCAAGCCCCCAAGACCGCCCACGCGATCGTGACCGAGCACAACGACCACCAGGCAAACCACGCCCGCGATCATCACGATTCCCTGAATGAGATTGGTGTATGCGGTTGCGATGTATCCGCCGATCACGAGGTAGATCGCGGTCAGGCAGGCGATCAAAAGCATCCAAACCCAAGTCTCCACACCCGGGAAGATCACCTGAAAGAGAGATCCCAGTCCCTTATAGACCGCCGCGGAGTACGGCACGAGGAAGATGAAGATGATGATCGCCGAGAGGACCTTCATGCCCTTCGCGCCATACCGTTTTTCAAAATAATCGGGCATGGTCTTGGCATTCAGCCGCCCCGTCATCTTTCTGGTGCGGTTGGCAAGCAGGATCCAAGAGAGCAAGCAACCGAGGACGGCGTTGCCGACGCCGATCCAGATACTGCCCAGACCGATGTTCCAGCCGTGCTGTCCCGCGTAGCCGACGAACACCACCGCCGAGAAATAGGTCGTTCCGTAAGCGAACGCCGTCATCCACGCGCCAATGTTTCTACCTCCGATCAGAAAGCCGTCCAGCGTTTTGGATTTTCCGTAGCTGATGCAACCTGCGAATGCCATTGCGATGCCGTAAAGGCAAAGCGCTACGATGGTGTAAAGTTGTGGAGCTGTCATGTTTTTTTCCTCCTTTGGTTTTTGGAATGACAGAGAAACCTCAGAGAGGAAAAAAACACGCCCTCTGCATTCCGTTCAGAATACAGAGGACGAGAAATTCCCGCGGTACCACCTCAATTTACCGACGTCTCGCGACTTCGGCCTTTCAGAGTGTCTATCAACACCCCCGTTCTGTAACGGGAACACCCGTTGCGGCCTACTGAAAAAAGCTTCGTTCGGCGCACTGCTCGCAGGATGTATTCCGCTCGGGCTCTCCGTTGTCTTGCACCAACCGACAACTCTCTGTAGGAAAATTCCAAGCCTACTCTTTCCTGCTCAAACGCATTTGATACTGGTATTATAGCACCATCGAGGCGTATTGTCAAGCATTTTTTTACATTTTGCGCCTATAAACTATTGCGCGGTCTTCAGATACTCCTCAGAAAGATGCGCCGCCACCGCGCCGTCTCCCACCGCCGTGACCACCTGTCGGAGAATCTTGGTCCGCACGTCTCCCACGGCAAACACACCCTCAAGGTTGGTCTTGGTCGTTTCGTCCGCAATCACGTACCCTTGCGCGTCCAGATCCACCTGCCCTGCAAACAATTCGGTGGCGGGAAGGCGGCCCACGCTGACAAACAGTCCGTCCAAGGGGAGCGACTGCCGCTCACCGCTTTGCGTATTTTGCAGCACAATGCCCGTCAGCTTGCCTTCGGACACACTCCATTCGGCAACGGTGTTGTTCCATAAGAACTCGACGTTTTCCGCCGCCATCAGCGGCTTTTCATAGATCGCGGTCGCGCGAAGGCGATCCCTGCGGTGAATGAGATACACCTTTTTTGCAAGTCCCGAGAGATACAAGGCGTCCGACACAGCGGAGTTCCCTCCTCCCACGACGGCAACGACCTTATCCTTGTAGAATCGTCCATCGCAGTGCGCGCAATAGTGCAAGCCGCGCCCGACAAAGTTCTCCTCTCCCGCAAGTCCCAAGGGTCTCGGATTTGCTCCCGTCGCAATCACGACCGTCTTCGCCAGACGTTCCCCGTCGGAGGTCAGAATCCGCTTGATCCTGCCCTTCAGATCTACCTGCAAGACCTCCGTATATTCGGTCTTCGCGCCAAACCGCTCCGCCCCCGCTTGCATCCTCATACCCAGCGTAAAGCCGTCCACCCCCTCGTCATAACCGGGGTAGTTATCGATCACGTCGGTCAGAGCCATCTGCCCGCCCACCGACATTCGCTCGAGAACCAAGGTATCCAGCCCTGCACGGCAGGCATAGAGCGCCGCCGTGTATCCCGCAGGCCCTCCGCCAATCACGATCATATCGTAAACTCGATCCATCAGAGTCCACCTCCTTTTTTTATAATATTACCACTTTTCCAAAGAAATTTCCGTGATTCGGTCACGGTCATAGAAAGATTTCAAGAGAAAAGAGAAATGACCCTTGATCACGGTTGTAAGCCCACGATCAAGGGTCATTTCTGTTCACTCTTAATATCTAACTTCATTTGGTCAACCTCTCTTTCTGCAAGTTCCTTCTGATCATACACAAAGACTTTTTTCAAAAACGCTCACACTCTGAATTTTCTTAAGCTCCCAAACGGAGGATTTTCACACAATATACGTCTCACGCACACAACTTAGAACACCCGCACTCGTCTTTGCGTACAATCTGTACTCAGTGTTTCATTGGACCGTACCTCCTTGTCCTTTTGCACCTTTAGTATAGCACATTTTTTTCGCCTTTGCAATCGGCAATTTGTTAGAAATATCTAATATTTTTTTGTATGAAAAATAGAAATTGATAATATTGACCAATTTTGTATTTACAAAAGGAAAAAATTGTGATATAATAAATTTATGTGGTGACAAAACGGCGGTGAAAAAGATTCATTTCATTTTCTCATTGGAATCAGATTCCCGTCACCAAGCCATACTAAAATAAAATTAAAGTATTCATTGAAAGTGAGGATATCGGTATGCCAGGACCGGGCGGCGGCAGTAACGGCGGTGGCGGATCCCGAGGCGGCTTTGGAGGCGGAAGCTACGGCGGAGGCTCCAGAGGTGGCTTTGGAGGAGGCTTTGGCGGCGGACATCACGGCGGATTCGGAGGTCCCCATCGTCCCCCACGCAGAGGACATTATTTTGGCGGACCTTTTTGGGGCGGCTATTGGGGCCCCAGAAGATATTATTACGGAGGTGGCGGCTGTCTCGGCGGGCTTCTCGGGCTGATCTTTGTGCCCGTGATCCTGATCCTGATGGCGGCAGTGATGCTTTTTGCCACCGTTGGAACGGCGTTCACAGACGTTACCAGTGGCGGAAGCGTGAAGTATGACGAGAACACCTTCCAGGACTATGCGGACGCGCAGTATCGCGCGGAATTTGGCAATTCCACCGCATACGAGGACAATCTTCTCCTCGTGGTACTGGTGGATGAGGACTATTACGATTACCATTATATCGCGTGGGTGGGCGATCACATTCAGACTGACATCAACAAGCTGTTTGGAAACGAGCGCACCGAGTTTGGCAGAGCGATGGAGGCAAACGTCAACGTCAACTCCTATAAATACTCGCTCGACTCCAATCTCGCCCAGGTCGTGGAGCAGATGACCGCGGTCATTGAACAGAAGAATCTGGAGAGCTCCTTCAAATGTAAAGAAGAGCATATCCAGGTCAATTCGCACGTGACCAATAAAACCGATCTCGACGTCACCGAGGAAACGGTTAACCTCGCCCTCACGGAATTTACCGAGACCACGGGAATCCCGATCGTTTTGGTGGTGGATGACGCCGAGGACGTGTTTGGAAAAACGATTGATTCCGGCTCGATCGTCATTGTCCTTCTTTCGGTTGCGATGATTGGCTTTGCAATCTATCTGATCGTAAAATCCGTCCGTCAAAAGAGAGAGGACGGAGATGGGGGCGGTGGATACCGTGATTCCCGATCCGATCGCTCCGGCGGTTGGTAACCGATAAGATTACGGCCACTCCGCGCGCGGAGTGGGCGTTCGTTTGTCATTTGAAGAATTTGTTTTTCCAAAAGGATTGAAAACCGTCTCTCTTTGTGATACAATATTTCATGTAATGTTTTTTCTGCAAAGGACAGTATCATCATGATATTTCTAAAAATTCTGTCGGGGGTCGCCCTGACGCTGTTGCCTCTCGTTTTGATCGGCGCCTACGTCTGCTATCGCATGGTGTTCTATTCCTCGCCAAAGAGGAGCGCGGTCAAAAAGCAGGACTATCCCCTGCCCGAGGGAGAGGCCTACGAGCCCTTTCACCCACAGATTACCGAATGGATCAAGGAAATGCGTGCGCTTCCCTCCAGAGAGGTGTCTGTCACCTCGTTCGACGGGCTGACGCTCCGCGGACGCTACTATGAATTTTCACCCGACAATCCGATCGAGTTAATGTTCCACGGCTACCGCAGCTGGGGAGAGCGGGATCTGAGCGGCGGTGTGGCGAGATGCAAACGCCTTGGTCACAACGCGCTGGTGGTGGATCAGCGCGGCAGCAACAAAAGCGACGGACACGTGATCTCCTTCGGCGTTCTTGAAAGCCGAGACTGTCCCGTTTGGGTAGATTACATCCTCAAAGAGATCAACCCCAACGCCAAGATCATTTTAACGGGCATCTCCATGGGCGCCGCCACCGTGATGATCGCATCTGCCGTGGAAATGCCCGATAACGTGGTGGCAACGCTTGCAGACTGTGGATATACGTCGGCAAAGGAGATCATTCAAAAGGTCATGAGAGATCAGAAATACCCCGTGAGGCTTCTCTACCCCCTCGTCAAGCTTGGCGCGAGGCTGTACGGAAAATTTGACCTTGAGGAGACCAGTCCCATCGAATCGGTCAGCCGCAGCCGCCTGCCCATCCTCTTTTTCCACGGTGAGGCAGACGATTTTGTTCCGCACGAGATGAGCCTGCAAAACTACGAGGCCTGCACGTCAAAAAAGAGAATGGTGAGTGTGCCGAACGCCGCGCACGGGCTTTGTTTTCCCATTGATCAGGAGGCATATCTCGCTGAAATGCGTGATTTTTTCGATCCGATCCTGAATCCATGAAGCCGTTTTCACCATGATTTTTTCAGCAAAATCAAAATTGCCGCAGTTCCATTTCTGCGGCAATTTTCTTTCAAAAAAAGTTGAAAAAAAGTATTGACAAACGAAAAAGGATATGATATAATATGCAAGTACCTGTTGGAGAGACCATCTCTCGGAGATGCGAGTGTAGTTCAATGGTAGAATTCCAGCCTTCCAAGCTGGCCGCGTGGGTTCGATTCCCATCACTCGCTCCATAACATTGTTGCTTCCCGTCTTGAAAGACGGGAAGCAAACTAATGTTTCATCTCTGATGTGCCTTTAGCTCAGTTGGATAGAGCAACTGCCTTCTAAGCAGTAGGTCGAGGGTTCGAATCCCCCAAGGCACGCCAGAAATTGAATATGGTGGGATTGGCGCAGTTGGTTAGCGCGTCAGGTTGTGGCCCTGAAGGCCGTGGGTTCGAATCCCATATCTCACCCCAGAAAAAAGATGCCGTGAAGCAATGCTTCACGTCATCTTTTTTCTCGCGCGACGTCATGATTGAACCCACGAATTTGTCAGAGCAAGCTCTGACAAATTCCAAGAACGTGCGCTACCGCCGTACCTCGGCATCCCGCCGCACCATCGCGCACGTTTGGGTTCAGAATCCCATATCATTCACTTCAACCCACGAATTTGTCAGAGCAAGCTCTGACAAATTCCAAGAACGTGCGCTACCGCCGCACTTCGGCGTCCCGCCACATCATCGCGCACGTTTGGGTTCAAAATCCCATATCATTCACTTCAACCCACGAATTTGTCAGGGCAAGCTCTGACAAATTCCAAGAACGTGCGCTACCATCATATTACTGATAGTACTTCCTCAAAATCTCCATCGCCCTCTCCACGTTCCCTTCAAACGCCGCATCACTGACGTCGTAGTAACCGTCAAAAGAGTCTGTTGTGCTGTTTGCAGTCTTGTAGAACTCGGAGCCGTCGGGGTTCTTCATTCCCATTGCAACGAAGGAGGAAGCAGGAACCTCCCCTCCCTGTGCCACGTCGTTTACGATATAGTTGCGGTCGAGAAGCAGACCGATCGCCTGACGGATCTCCTGCTGAGCAAGCTCTGCCTCAACACCGGTGAGGTTACTGTCTTTGGGCAGGATTCTTGCATTGACGTTCCAGCTGATATAATAGGTGCCGATCCGACCGTCCGCCCGAAACTCGGCAGGATACGCAGCCTTCAGCGTAGCGATCTCTGCGGTCGGAACGCTATCAATGAGCTGCCATGCGCCATTCTTGAAGTTGGTGAGCATGGTGTTCTCATTGTCAGACAGATGGCAGTTGATGGTCTGCATGGTAACCGTGTCGTGGTATTTTGGATTCTTCGCAAGAACGATATTGCTATCATGCTCCCAGGCGGAAATGGTGTACGGGCCGTTTCCAACAAAGGAGCTTGCCTCGGTCGCCCAGTTCGCGTTTGCTACAGTCGCGGCGTGTACGGGGAAATAGGTTGGGAATGCAAGCAGCTCGTTCCAGTATGGTGCATCATTTGCAATGGTAACGGTGATCGTTCTCGCCTCGTCATTGGCAACGGCAGCCAGTCTGGCTCCCTCAACACCCTTTGCAACGTCCTCGTAACCAACGATAAGCTCAAACATATAGCCGTAGTCAGCACCGAGAGATGCAGATGCGGCACGATTCCAGGAATAGACGAAATCGGACGCCTTCAGCGTCTCGCCGTTGCTCCACTTCAGCCCCTCCTTCAGGGTATAGGTGTAGGTGACGGTTCCGTCCGCGTTTTTCACCCCCGCGGGAAGATCCTTTGCACAGTCGGGCGCGATGATCAGCTTACCCTCGGCATCCTGATCCCATTTTGCAAGACCCGAGAAGAGATGCGCGATCATCGTAGCACCGTCCACCGCGCTATTAAGCGCAGGATCAAGGCTGTCAGGCTCGGAGCCGATGCAGATATCCAAGGTGTTCCTCCCTTGGACGGTGGCATTCATAAAGTACTTGTACCCCAAGGGATTGGAGTAGAACCCTTGAACCGAATCATCCACCATATAAAGGTCGGTGTAGTAGTACAAAGGGGTGATGCATCCGGTTGCCATCAGCATATCCTCGGCAAGGTGCATCATCGCATAACGGTTCTCGTTGTTGGTTTCCGCCTTGATCTTGGCGATCAGCACATCATAGGTCTCCGCCCACGTCCCATTGGTTACGACCACGTCACCATAGCCGTAGTGGGTCAGATCAAGGTTGTACATCTTCAAATTTGCGTGATCTCCCTTGCCAAGCTGAACGTCATTGTTCCCCGAGTAACTGGTCCACATATCCAAAAAACAGATGGGATCGCTGTAATCCGCAATCCAGCCGTTCCGCGCGATGGTGTAGTCCCCCTGCTTACGGGTGTCAAGAAAGGTGTTCCACTCCTGGTTTTCCAGTCTCACAGTGATGCCGTGCGCTGCAAGCGCGGACTGGACGTATTCAGCGATCGCCTTGTGCGCGTCGCTGGTATTATAGATATAGGTCATCGTCGGAAACTTGCTCTCTGCCCTCTTCTTGCAAGAAGCAAGACCGAGCAGCATCGTCAAAACAAGAACCATTGCCAAAAGCTTTTTCATGGTAAATGCATTCCTTTCGGTTGCTTTATTTTTCAATTCCCAGCCCTTTCCGCTCACCCCGCAAAGCAATTCCGCGTCGCATTAGTTGATTCTTGACGTGTAGTGGCAGGCGACGAAATGTCCCTTGGTAACCTCCTTCAATTCAGGAGGATCGTCGGCGCAACGCTCGGTCGCATAGGGGCAACGCGTGCGGAAGGGGCAGCAGGAGGGCGTGTTGAGCGGACTGGGAATATCTCCGCCCAAGGCAATTCTCCGATTGGCGCGCGCAATCTTTGGATCGGGGATCGGGACCGCAGAAATCAACGCCTTGGAGTAGGGATGAAGCGGGTGATGGTAGATCTCGTCCGCATCGGCAAGCTCAACGATCTTGCCAAGATACATAACCGCGATACGGTCACTGATGTGACGGACGACCAAAAGATCGTGCGCGATGAACAGATAGGCGAGTCCAAGCTTCTCTTGCAGATCACCGAACATATTGATGACCTGCGCCTGAATGGACACGTCCAGAGCCGAAACAGGCTCGTCACAAACGATAAAATCGGGAGAGATCGCAAGTGCTCTTGCAATTCCGATTCTCTGACGCTGACCGCCCGAAAACTCATGTGCATAACGGGACGCGTGCTCGCTGTTAAGCCCCACGTCGTTCATGAGCTGCAGAATTTTCTCTCGGCGTTCCTTTTGACTCGCATAAAGCTTATGGATATCCAAGGGCTCGCCGATGATATCCGAAACCGTCATACGGGGGTTGAGGGAGGAGTACGGGTCCTGAAAGACCATCGTCGCCTTCTTGCGGAACGCACGGACGTCAGCCTTGGTCACGATCTCCTTGCCGCGGTAGAGGATCTGACCGCCCGTGGGCTTGTAGAGATGCAGGAGCGTGCGTCCAACCGTGGTCTTTCCGCACCCCGACTCTCCGACAAGTCCCAGCGTCTCCCCCTTGCCCACGGAGAAGGAAACGCCGTCAACCGCCTTGAGGGGCTTGTTTTTGAAAGCATTGATACTGACGTTAAAATATTGCTTGAGATCCTTGACCTCAATCAAGGGGGCATTTTCCTCTGCGCGCTCGGATGACCGTACTTCCTTGTTTTCTGCCTCACGCATCGGTATCCCCGCCCTTCCTAGGCTTGATGGAGCCGTCCTCAATTCCCTTCTTCACGTTCATCCAACAGCTTGCGCGATGCCACTCACCAATCTCCATGGACTGCGCGCACCTGCGAAGGCAGATCTTCATTGCTGCGTCGCATCTGGGGGCGAAGGGACAACCTGACGGCAAGTTCAACAAATCGATTGGCGTGCCCGAAATAGGGCGCAGAGGAGATCCGTCGCCCGTCACCGAGGGAACGGAACGGAGCAATCCTTTGGTGTATTCGTGACGGGGATTGTAGAAGATCTCCTCCGCCGTTCCCTGCTCGCAGATGGATCCCGCGTACATCACGATCACCTCGTCACACATTTGCGCGACAACGCCGAGATCGTGCGTGATCATGATGATCGCCATGCCCAGCTCCTTCTGCAGGGAGCTCATCAGCTCCAGAATCTGCGCCTGAATGGTCACGTCAAGCGCCGTGGTAGGCTCGTCGGCAATGAGAATATCCGGTTCGCATGCCAACGCCATCGCGATTACGATGCGCTGACGCATCCCGCCCGAAAACTCAAAGGGGTACTGCTTCATACGCCGCTCTGGCTCGTTGATGTTGACGAGGCGTAGCATCTCGATCGCGCGCTCCTTTGCCTCCTGCCGATTTCTCGGCGTGTGAAGCATAATCGCCTCCATCAGCTGATGACCGATGGTGTAGGTGGGGTTGAGGGAGGTCATCGGATCCTGAAAAATGATCGAGATCCTGTTTCCTCTGATGCCCTTCATTGTTTTTTCGCTTGCCCCCACCAGCTCCTGTCCGTCAAGCTTGATGGAGGAGCCCTCCTTGATCCTTGCACTGGATGCAAGGATCTGCATGATCGAATATGCGGTCACCGACTTCCCCGAGCCGGATTCCCCCACGATCCCCAAAACCTTTCCTCTTTCGAGGTCGAAGGAAACGCCGTTTACCGCGTGGACCTCTCCTGCATCCGTGAAAAAGGAGACGTGCAAATTTCTGACCTCAAGTAATGCCATCGCTCTGCTCTTCCTTTCTTAACGATTGAGTTTGGGATCAAACGCATCGCGCAGTCCGTCTCCGAACAGATTCAGAGAAAGCACGATGAGAGAGATCACCACTGCGGGGACCACCAAACGGTAGGGGTAGGTGTAGATCCCGTTCAATGCATCCGACGCAAGAGAGCCCAGAGACGGGGTCGGCGCATTGACGCCAAGTCCAAGGAAGGAAAGATAGCTCTCGGTAAAGATCGCGCCGGGGATCTGAAGCGCGGTCGAAATAATGATCACACTGATGCAGTTGGGAACCAAGTGCTTCCGAATGATCCAGCCGCTCCCGGCACCCGACGCACGCGCGGAAAGCACGTATTCCTGCTCACGCAGGGAGAGGATCTGTCCGCGGATCAAGCGGGCCATGGAAACCCAGTAAAGAAGCGCGAATACGATAAACAGGCTGATGATGTTACTGCCGATCCTGTCGAGTGCCGTGCCGTCAAGGGCGTCACCGATCACCAGCTTCAGCACCGATGCCAAAAGGATGACCATCAGCATATCCGGCAAGGAGTAGATGATATCCACGACACGCATGATGACAAGGTCAACCGCGCCGCCGCAATATCCCGCGACAGATCCGATCAGCATGCCAACCGCCAGAACGATAATGCTTGCAAACAGACCGACCGCGAGAGAAACGCGCATCCCGTACACCACGCGGATCAGATAGTCTCTGCCGTGCGCGTCCGTTCCGAAAATATGCGGAAACACCTTCTCGCCGTTTTCGATGCGAATCATTTCGGTCTTGCCGTATTCAAAGGGGCGAAGATTGTTATAGGAGGCGTCCATTCTTCCGTACTTGCCCATTCCCAGCATCTCGTCATAGCCGTAGGGCCAGAACAGGGGCAGGAAAATACACGTCAGCGTCAGGATCACGATCACGAAGAAGCTGACGGTCGCAACCTTGTTTCCAAGAAGTCGCTTCACACCGTCTTTGAAGAAGGTGGTCGAGGGGCGCATCTCTAGCATGTATTCCTTCTCCGCCTCGGTTGCAGGAAGAAACGCGTCCGCGTCAAGATGCATTTCTTGCGTTTTTTCACTCACGTACGGTTCCTCCTTTATTCCAAATGGATTCTCGGGTCAACCACCTTGTACAGGATGTCGCCGACCAGATTCATCACGACGATCAAAAGAGCCAGAATGATGGTCGTTCCCATCACCAAGGGGTAGTCTCGGTTGGTAATGCTGTTCACAAAGGAGCGTCCGATGCCCGGAACGGCAAAGATCTGCTCCACCACCAGAGATCCGGTAACGATATACGCCAGCATAGGTCCAAAATAGGTGATCACGGGGATCAGCGCATTTTTGAGCGCATGACCAAAGATGATGCTGACAGAGGACACCCCCTTTGCCTTGGCGGTACGAATGTAATCCTGCCCCAACACGTCCAGCATCGAGGAGCGTGTCAGGCGGGTAATATACGCCATCGGATAAAGCGACAAGGTGATAACGGGCAGCACGAGTCCCGCCGCCGTTTCACCGTTTGCGGGCACCCATTGCAGCTGACCTGCGATCACGAGCAGCAAGAGCGAGCCCATAATAAAAGATGGCATAGATACGAACGCCGTGGTGACAACCATGATCGCGCGATCTGCAAGCCTGTTACGGCGGAGGGCCGCCAGCGCGCCGAGAACCACGCCAAACACCAGCGCAATGCCTGCGGCGCACAGTCCCAGCTTTCCCGACGTCTTCATTCCGTCGGCAATGATCCCGATCACGGTCATTCCCTCTTTTTTGATCGAGGGGCCGAAGTCAAATTTAGTCACGATATCCTTCAGATAGGTTCCGTATTGCTCCATCAGAGGCTTGTCCAGTCCGTACTTTGCCTCAAGCGTCGCCTTCGCCTGCTCGGTCATGGCTTTTTCCCCGAGAAAAGGGCCGCCAGGAACTGCATGCATCACAAAGAAGGTCACCGTGATCACGACCCAGACGGTCAACGTCGCAAGCAGGATTCGCTTTGCGATATAGAGCATCGTTTTTGAATCCATGTGTCATCCCTCCCTTGATTCATTCATGCAAAGGCAATTCGGGGCGAGCCTGAACCGCCGAATATTCGTCACATTATCAATATAACCTTTATCCGAAATTTTAATCAGACGATGCCGTTTTCGCGCATCCTTTTTTTGTTTTTTGGGTCATATTTTGCTGTTTGACACAAAAAAGCACCGAGGAAAACATCCTCGGTGCTTTTTATCAAGCGATTCAATTAATACATTCCGCCGCCCATGCCGCCTGCAGGTGCTGCCACGGGTGCTTCTTCCTTCTGATCCGCAACCACTGCCTCGGTGGTCAGAATGACGGATGCGATGGACGCCGCGTTCTGAAGCGCGCTGCGGGTTACCTTGGTGGGGTCAACGATTCCGTTTGCAACCATGTCGCAATAGGTCTCGTTGTAAGCGTCAAAGCCGTAGCCGATCTTGCCGCTGGACAGGATCTTATCCACGATCACGCCTCCGTCAAAGCCTGCGTTTGCCGCGATCTGACGAACCGGCTCCTCCAGAGCCTTGAGCACGATGCGAACGCCCGTCTTCTCGTCTCCGTCCACCTGATCGAGCAGCTTGGAAACGTCTGCGATCACGTTCAGATATGCCGTTCCGCCTCCTGCAACGATGCCCTCCTCAACCGCAGCCTTGGTTGCGTTGAGTGCGTCCTCGATGCGGAGCTTCTTTTCCTTCATTTCAGCCTCGGTAGCCGCGCCGACCTTGATCACCGCAACACCGCCTGCAAGCTTTGCAAGACGCTCCTGCAGCTTCTCACGATCAAACTCGGAGGTGGTCTCCTCGATCGCGACGCGGATCTGGTTGACACGCGCCTTGATCTCCTCGGGCATACCGTAGCCGCCGACGATGATGGTGTGCTCCTTGTTGACCTTGACCTGACGAGCCTGACCGAGCATATCCAGAGAAGCATCCTTAAGCTCAAGTCCTACCTCGGAGGATACGACCTGACCGCCCGTGAGGATCGCGATATCCTGAAGCATTTCCTTACGTCTGTCGCCAAAGCCGGGAGCCTTGACTGCAACGCAGTTGAACACGCCGCGAAGCTTGTTGAGCACCAGCGTGGTGAGAGCCTCGCCCTCCACGTCCTCGGCAATGATCAGAAGCTTTCTGCCTGCCTGAACGATCTGCTCCAGAAGGGGAAGGATCTCCTGAATGTTGGAGATCTTCTTGTCGGTGATCAAGAGGAGCGCGTCGTCAATGACCGCCTCCATCTTATCCATGTCGCTTGCCATATAGGGAGAGAGGTATCCGCGGTCAAACTGCATACCCTCCACAACCTCGGAATAGGTATCGGCAGACTTGGATTCCTCGATGGTGATGACACCGTCGGTGGTGACCTTCTCCATCGCGTCAGCGATCAGCTGACCGATCACCTCGTCACCTGCGGAAACCGTTCCGACACGCGCGATGTCGGCGGATCCGTTGACCTTCTTGGAGTTTGCGATCAGTCCTGCAACCGCCGCGTCAACCGCCTTCTTCATGCCCTTGCGGAGCACCATGGGATTTGCGCCTGCGGTCACGTTCTTCATACCCTCGCGCACGAAAGCCTGCGCTAAAAGGGTTGCGGTGGTGGTACCGTCACCTGCCGCATCGTTGGTCTTGGTTGCAACCTCCTTGACCAACTGTGCGCCCATGTTCTCTGCCTCGTCCTCCAGCTCGATCTCCTTTGCGATGGTCACACCGTCGTTGGTGATGAGGGGAGAGCCGTATTTCTTGTCAAGAACCACGTTTCTGCCCTTGGGGCCGAGCGTGATCTTCACCGTGTTTGCCAATTTATCCACGCCGCGAACCAATGCGTCGCGCGCTTCAATTCCATAAAGAATATCCTTTGCCATGATTCAAAATCCTCCTACGTATTAGTCAACGATCGCCAGAATATCGCTCTGCTTTACGATGGTATATTCTACGCCGTCCATCTTTACTTCAGTACCGCTGTACTTGCCGCAAATCACCTTGTCGCCAACCTTGACGTCCATGGGAATGAGCTTTCCGTCATCGGTGTACGCGCCGGGGCCAACTGCCACAACCTCTGCTACCTGAGGCTTTTCCTGTGCAGACGCAGTCAGAAAAATACCCGTCTTGGTCTTTTCCTCGGCCTCTACAAGCTTTACAACCACTCTGTCAGCCAACGGTTTGATGTTCATATCTAATTCCTCCTCATATCTCAGATCGAATCTGCGTCAAATCTGTCTTGTTAGCACTTGAATGTTTTGAGTGCTAACTCATGCTATTATTTTATCCTTCTTTTGGAAAAAATCAAGAGCTTGGCGGCAAAGTTCACAGTCTTTTAACAATATATATCTTTTTCAACATTTTCGCCGTAAAAAAAGGGGGGATCGAGCCGTCCGTGTCATAGTTTTTTTGACGCGCGCATACCCTATGGTATCCCTCTGACAAGTTCGGAGGAGCATCGGAAAGGAGGTAATACGATGGACGCAATTCGTTGGATTCTGACAGGCGGCTTGATTCCCTTCTGTCTGCTTCTTTGCGGAGGTTTTTTTCTGATCTATCTCCGCATACGCCCCTTCCGCCACCCCAAAAAAATGATGGACGCCCTCAAAAAATCCCCCACGGAGGGGGTCTCTCCCTTCCGCGCCGTCACCTTGGCACTTGCAGGAACACTTGGAGTGGGCAACATCGTGGGAGTGGCAAGTGCTTTGCTCATCGGGGGCGCGGGGGCGATTTTTTGGATGTGGATCTCGGCAGGGCTTGCCATGATCCTCAAATACGCCGAGATCCTGCTTGCAGTCAAGCACCGACGGGTGAGACGGGACGGGAGCTGCTACGGCGGTGCGGTCTATTACATCAGGTCGTATTTTGAAGGCGTCAGGCACGCCAAGGTCGGGCGTGTGCTTGCCATCGCGTTCTCCACCCTGATGATTCTGGACGCCCTGTGCATGGGTTGCATGATTCAGGTCAACGCCATCGCATCCTCCCTTGACGGCGTCCTCGGTGTCTCCCCTACCCTCTGTGGTTTGCTTTTACTCCTTCTCACCTTCCCCGTGATCCTACGAGGCTCCAAGGGGATCTCCGCGCTCACCGAATACCTCGTTCCCATGATGTCTCTTGGCTACCTGATCCTATCCCTCGCCGTTCTTTGGCTTTGCCGTGATGCCCTTCTTCCAACCCTTTCCCGCATCGTGTTCGAGGCATTCTCCCCTATGGGCGCGGCAGGCGGCATCTGGGGCTTTCTCACCTCTCGCGCCCTGCGCGTGGGAACCATGCGCGGCATCCTCTCCAACGAGGCGGGCTGCGGCACAGCCCCCACCGCCCACGCGTCCGCCGCGACAGACGCCCCTGCCGCGCAGGGGGTATGGGGGATCTTTGAGGTGTTTGTGGATACCATCGTGCTTTGCACCGTGACAGCCCTTGTGATTCTCCTTGCCTTCCCCGACCTCCATGACTTCGGTCTTTCACCCACGCTCATGACCGTCAACGCCTATTCCTCTGTTTTGGGCGGCTGGGCGGGCTATTTTCTGTGCGCCGCCATCTTCTGCTTTGGCTATGCGACCGTCATCTGCTGGGCGGGGTACGGAGCGGAGAGCGTGCGCGCCATCTCCAAAAAGAAGCGCTACCTCGCCCTCTATTTTCTCCTGTTTGGCGTCTGTCTTTTGCTTGGCGTCAGGAGTGCGCCGAGCTACGTGTGGGACGTTGCGGATTTTTCCATCGCATCGCTGACCGCCATCAACCTTGCCGTGTTGCTCCTTATGCGACGTGAAATCAAGCAAGAAACAGACCTTTTCTTTGCAAGAAAGCGACACGTCCCCCGCGCAAAGGGAAAAGCAACCTTGACAAACCGCGCCAACCCGTGATATAATAACAGTATCTTCTATCCGTTTTGGAGGTATTATGGGACTGTTTTCATTTATCAAGGAGCTCTTCTCCGCGCAGAAATACATCTTTTCGGCAATGGCTGAGATGGATCGCAAAAACAACGCATACGCCAAGCTCACCACCGAGGAGCTCGGAGGTCTGACTGATGACGAGCTGATCTCCGCCGTCCTCTACCGCACCGATAAGAAAATCGAGGAGATCCTCGGCAAAAAGAAAAAAGGCACGCCTGCCGAATGGGCAGAGCACCTCACGGGCGCGCAACGCACCGTTTATATCCTCTCATACTTTGAATCGGATATGCAAACAGGAGGACTGGAATCCTTCCTTGGGCAAAACGGCGATCTGGCAGCGGCAGTATCCGAATGTTTGGGAGAGATCGGGGCCAACGAGCACCGCTCCCTTTATGACGAATTTCTTTTGAGCCGCGGCTATCGCATGAGCTATTCCGAGCGTCTGGAATATCAGGACGAGCTGCGTACATTCAACGAACGTTACCTTGCCCTTCCCCCTATGGAGCAGTTCTTTTCGACCTATCTCAGAGGAAATCTTGAGCAATTCTGAATATCAAAGAACGGAACGCGATCGCGTTCCGTTCTTTTTTCAATGAAACCGTCTTTCCCCATTCGCCCAACTATGGATCCCCTCCGAGAGACATTGCGCGTAGGTCCGGATCTCGGTCTCAAAGAGAAATTCCTTTTGGCGGAAGGGCAAGCCCATGACAAGGATCATGCTGGGGCAAACCGTTCGCCGAAGCAGTAGAAAAGAGGGAGACGCGCGCACGCCCTGCGAATCCAATCGGCTCCCATCTTCGATCGCATCCAGTACCGACTGCGCCAAACACCACGCCGCCGTATCCCGTCTGAATACCATCGCGTTTGCCGTTCCCACGCAGGGGAGCTCTGCCGCGCGCACGCAGATGCGAAGGACCGCGTCGGCATGCCATTTCTTCGCAATGGACGCGCAGACCGCAGGCCGTCCCGCTCCCACGTGATCCGAAAGCTCGGGGACGTCCCCCGAAAACAGAACCGTATAGCCGAGCGACTTCAGCTCCCCCTTCAAGGTCTTACCGATCAAGTAGGCGTGGCTTGGCGGCGCGTCTCGGCGTCTGCCCGCGCAATCCCTGCGCCCGTTCATACCGGAATCAATCAGAATCCGTTCGATCATATGTATAGAAGCCCCTTTCCGCAAGACGTGGATACGTCTTTTTTTATTATCTTATGCGAAAGGGGGCTTGGTTGATTATCCAATCCACAAAATTAAGATCAATCCCACCCCTGCGACCCAAGGGAATCGGCGCGAAAGCCTTGGATAGAACCGTCCGAGCAGACGCCTTGCAACCGCGAGTGACACGGCGGCGCGGATCAGACAGGTGAGATAGTCCAAAAGATAGGAAAATCCCTCAAGTCGAAAAAAGTACTGCCCGATCGAGAGGACGCGCACCGAATAGGAATAGGGGTATTCAAGACCTGCAGCATAGCTCGCGCCGAAGGTGAGGATCGCCTGCGCCACGCACAAAAACAGGATCGCGCATCCGATCGCCGTCCCCAGAGCCAAGGATCGCACGCCCCCCTTTGGCTCTACCAATGCAAAATAGAGCGAGAGCACCGACAAAGGCAGGAGAGATTCCCGCCAGAGCGTCAGAAGACTGCCAAACGATCCCCATTCCCATTGCGTAAAATTGACGGGCGCGCGCTCCCAATCAAAGGACGGAAGTCCCACCAAAAAGAGGAACACAACGCAGGTGATCACACCCAAAAACGCAAGCAGGGAGAAGCAATCCATCCCCCTGTCCCGAAGCGCAGATAACCACGCCGCGCACGCCACGAACAAGATCAAAAGAAGCCATCGGCTTCCCGTTGGCAGGATCAGATCCATAGAGAACCGAAGGTAATCGGCGCAGCTTCTCCACGCGCAATACAGCGCGTACGCTCCGAACAAAGCGGAAAGCCCTGCCACCAAAAGTCTCCTGCCGCGCCGACGGCAAAGCGGCCGTCTCCAGATCAAGCGAAAGAGGGGATAGAGCAAAAGCGCAGGGATCAGCGCCCCTACCGCCGAGAGCAAAAAGATAGGCAATACCCCCTGCTCACTCGCCCGCCACGGATAACGGATGAGCGCATTTCCCACCGTGAACAAGGCGGCAAGGGTCATCTTGTGATAGCCTTTTGCTTTTCTTTCCATCAAGTCACCCCTTCCCTTCCATCTCGCAATTGACCGAGAGCGTCCCCCCTCGGATCCACGTCAGATCCGCGATCGGGAGCGCGGCGTTTTTTCGTTTGATCTGCTCGCCAAGTAGAAAGAGATCCTCCCCAATCGCATCGCGCGCATAGGCGAACAGATTTTCCGTACGGGTGATGATCTCGCGTTGAAGCTCCTGCCCGTCTTCCTTCGCTCCGCCCGTCAAGGTCAGTTTCAGATTCAAACGGATCGACACTCCTCCGCCGTTTGGCTCTGCCGTTAGCACGCGCTTGACCTTGCCGATCCTGCGGTCAGTGTCAGTCACCCCTACAAATCGGTTGGAGAGAATGGCATAGGGGATCCAGTCCTCCGCCGACAGACGGACGGCTTCTGCGTGCGGGCGCAAAATATCCAATCCGCGCAGTCGCGCCGCGTGGTGCTCCCCCACCTCCACGGTGTCGATATAGGGGATCGCTACGGGAAGATCGGGAGAGGCGGTGGCGCGCAATTCGTAGAGGCTGCATCTCATGTCCACGCCCATTCGCGCTCGCTCGCGCTCCAAAAGCTCGGGGATCTCATATCCGACGGCAGGAGCCGACAGACTGCCTACCCGAAGAATCTCCTCGGCATTGGCGGCTCTCACCATCTCGGTCGCCAAAGGCAGGCGTTCTCCGCTTTCGGCAAACGCAAAAATTTCCTGCATCTGCTCGCGAGCAAGATCCTCTCCCAGCACCGCCAAGGCACAATGACTGAAGACAAGATCCCGCGGCACCTCCCTTTGCATACGCGCAAGTGCCCCTGCGACCGATGGGGCGGTCTCACAAAAGACGATCGTCTTCGCCTCGGCGGAATTGCTCTCGCGGATCACGGGAATTTCGATGGTGACGCGAATCCCGTCCTGCGAGGGATCAAATCCCATGGCAGACACCAAATAGCTCTGCTCGGGCTCGGCTCCCCTCCCCTTGCACGAGGCGAGTGAACCAAGGAGTACGCCCCCCAAAGCAAGCGCGAAAAGCACCCGTCCCAACACCTTACCCTTCATGTCGCTCATCCCCCTGACGCGTTCGGTTTCGGTTAAAGGTCGGACGTGTTTTCATTATGCTCCACGGGAATCTCACGGCGGTATCCTTCAGTCCCTGCACGGTGGGCGTTTCCAAGGAATAAACGTAGGGCGTACCGAAGGAGGAGATGGACAGGATCCGAATCCCAATGAGGGTCAGCCCGATGAAGCACCCCAAAAGTCCGAGTGCGGAGGCCAAAAGAATCATAAAAAGGCGCAGATAGAAGATCACCGCGCGCAGACGGGGGATCATCAGCCCTGCAATTCCACTAACGGCAACCGCGATCAGCATAGGGGCGCTCACCAGCCTTGCCTCCACCGCCGCCTGCCCGACTACAAGTCCTCCCACGATGCTCAGGGTGTGCCCAAGATTTTGCGGCATCCGCGCGCCCGTCTCCTTGAGGATCTCCAGAATCAGGACAAGTGCCAAGCACTCCACAAAGGAGGAAAAGGGCACGCCGCTTCTTGCCTGCGCCGCCGAAAGCAGAAAAAAGGTGGGAAGAAGCCGCGCATGGTATAAAAGAAACGCCAAATAAAACGCAGGCACCGAAAGGGTGAGAAAAAAGCACACGTATCGCAAAAAACGTCCCACCGAGGCAATCCAGAAGTTGAGGTAATAATCCTCGTCCGACTGAAAGCTTTCGGAGAAGAGATAGGGCACGGTGATGACAACGGGAGAGCCGTCCACCATGATCGCCACGCGCCCCTCCAAAAGCTTTGACGCCACCACGTCGGGGCGTTCGGTGCTCCCGCAGGTCTTAAAGAGAGAAAACCGATGATCTCGGATCAGCTCGTTGAGATAGTTACTGTCAAGAATGCCGTCAATATCAATGCTCGAAAGCCGTTTTTTTACACGCCGCACCAGCTCGGGGTCTGCCAGCGCTCCAAGATAACAGATAAACACAAAGGTGTCGGTCCTGCGGCCGATCCTTTGCATTTCAATGCAAAGGTCGGGGGTCAAAAGCTTTCGTCGAAGGAGCGCCAGATTGAGCATTGCCGCCTCGTCAAATCCCTCTCTTGGACCCTGCAGAACCGTCTCGTTCTTTGGCTCGCTCACGCCCCTCGTGCGCCATCCCTTGGTATTCATCACCAAAGCGCGAGACGAGCCCTCGATCAAGAGCGCGCTGTCTCCGTAGAGGATTCCGCGCAATACGTCCTGCAATTTCGCGCTTTCACTCACCTCGTTGGAAAAGAGAACGCGTTCCAAAACCGACAAAGCGGGATCCCCCTCGACCGTCTCTGCCAGCATCAGAGGGCGCACCACCGACAGATTCATCATCTGGGTGTTCACCATGCCGTCCAGATAAAACAGGGCGCACCGATTCCCCGCCCCCATTCGGAAGTGTCTTGCGCGAAAGGTGGCGTCGCATCTGAAAATCTCCTGCAAAAGCATCACGTTGGCATCAAAATCCTCGCCCAGCACTCGCGTTTCATGCTGTAAAACGTCGGTCATGTGATCCCCTCCTTTTTTTAGAGTTCCACTTTAGATTTCCCTCCTTTCAGACGATTATCCATAGCATAATTTATCAAAAAAAAGCTCCGCCACAGATCAAAGATCCGTAGCGGAGCATTTTTGTTTTCTTCTATTTCACACGGAGAAACTGTCCAACCGTTCCGTTCACGGTGGAGATAAAGGCAATCGTGCTGTCATATTTTTGAATGATCTTCTCAAACTCGGCAACCTGTCTGGGATTAACCACGCACATCACCAGATACTTGTCGGTTCCGGTATACATTCCCTTGACGGAGATCGACGTACACCCGTGATGAAGCGTGTTCATCAGCTCCTGCGAGAGCTCCTCGGGCTGCGTGGTAATCACCTCAAACTTTGCCGCCTTACGCGCGCCCTTGAGGATCGAATCACTCACCTTGCCGGCGACAAACACGTAAACCGCGCAAAGAATCACGGGACGGTATCCCATTCCGTAAACGAAATAGGAAAGAACCGCAACCGCCACGTTGATCGAAAAGATGATCCAAATCGTGTTAAACTCGGGATACTTGTGATTGATAAATGCCGCCGAAACGTCCGTTCCGCCCGTCGAGCCTCCCAGCTTTACCACACAGCTGTAGATCGCTCCGTCAAACAAGCCCCCCGCAATCGCCGCCAGAATCGCCTCTCCCGCATCCGGAGCGCGATAGATGAAGGGCTCAAGAGGCAAGCGGTCTGCCATGAGCAATGCCCCTGAAAAGGCAAGCGTAAAGATCAGCGTTTTGAGACTGTACGAGCGTCCCAAAACAAAGAACGCAATGAGCAGCATGGGCAAATTGACAATCAGAGACAACAGTCCTACCTCAAACCCAAACACATATTGAATCATGGTTGCAAAGCCAATCACACCCGACGGCGCAAAATTGTTCGGCAAGATAAAAATGGTAAAGACCAACGCACCCAGTACCGCCAATATGATGAGCAGAAAATACTGCACCGCTGTTTTTACACCCTGCTTATTCCCTATCTGATTCACAAAATCACGCTCCTTTGTATTCTTCTTTTAGACTTCCCAGTATTGACACAAAAATTCTCTTATTTCAAAGTCTCCACGCCGCACACGGTCAGACAATTTCCCTTGACGTGGAACAACACGTTCACACCGGCATAAGCGACGCCCCACTCGCGTTCCTCGTCGTGAATGTACGCGGTTCTGGGATCCTGCTCGAGAATCTCAATCAGATTCGCGCGATCTCCTTCGGGAATCTTTTGCAAATAGATTTCCGAAAAAATCACCTCAAGCCGATGCTCCCGCACCTCATCTCCAAAGCCTCCCACGGCGTCCGCATGGCAGTCCGAATAGGGGAGATAGGGCTTGATATCGTAAATGGGAGTTCCGTCCAGCATATCGATCCCCGACACCCAAAGAACAGGTCCTAAATTCTCGTCATATTCCACCCGCTCGAGCTTAACCGAGGACAGTCCGATGGGATTGGGCCTGTAGGGCGAGCGCGTTGCGAACACCCCCATCTTTTTCTTTCCGCCAAGTCTTGGGGGCGCAACCGTTGCCGACCAGCCGCTCCTCGTCACCTTGGAAAAGCCCCACAAAAGCCACAAGTGGGAAAAGCCGTCTATACCGCGCACGGCATCCGCGGTGCGGTATGCGGGCTCAAACACGATTTTCCCGCGCAGGCCCTTTACCAGACCGCTCTGTCTCGGGATCCCAAACTTCTCGGGGAAATCCGTATGAATTTTCGCTATCACCTTGAGCTGCATAAAGTCAAGCCCTCTCCTCTACCGTTTTGATCCGTTCATCCGCTTCTCTGCGAGAGTGGAAATTAAAGCCTTCTCTCCCCCACACACGCCTCTGCTCCGGACAGACAGATGTCAAGCGGATAGTCCGACAACGTCATGTCCGCGCGGCTGATTCTCATGCTCCAAGAGCTGTAAAAAACCTCTCACCGCCACTGACGGTGAGAGGTTTCCCTCAGCGAATGTTCAAAAAATCACGCATTCTTCTCTTAATATACTTGGTGCGCTTGGCGTGCTTCGCCTTGAAGAAAATAACCGGAATCGACGCCTCTCTGCAAAGTCTCTCAACCTCGCGGTACTCCTTCTGGCTCTGCTGATTCTGACGCTTCATGCCCTTGACCTCAACCATAACCTTGAGGCGGTTTCTAAGATCAAATACGCCGAAATCCATCTCACCGAGATCTTCGCCCTTGCACTTGGTTCCATCCGCGTGTCTGACCACCTTGGTCATCGCCACGCGCGTCTTCACAACGTATCCCAAGCCAACCGCAGAACGAATTGCATCGAGGAATTTCTTTTCGGTCTTCGAAAGGATCCGATTCTTGGCGATATATCTGACTCTCTGTCCG
>JAZSBE010000073.1:0-15148 GCA_045602215.1 Eubacteriales bacterium
GGTATTCACGCGGACGGTCTGCTCAAGGACGAGGAGATCTACAATATTTTTGACACGCGCAAGGTTCTCAACCGACCCGCTACGGTTCTGCTCGGAAAGGCGTCCGGACTTGCGGGAATCGCATACTGGATTAACGAAAACTACAGACTCACCGAAAGTGAAAAGGTTGATAAGAGAGATCCCCTGGTCGTTTCCTTGAAGGAATGGATCGACAAGGAATACGAGGACGGAAGACAGACCACCCTGACCACAACCGAGGTGGAGGAAAAGATCGAAGAGCTGTCCGCGGGCCGCTTTCAGAGACTGTAAGGAGGATATTTGAATGTTAGAGCATCGTACACTGTCTCTTGCAGAGCAGGTTTTTGAACGTCTGGAGGGAGAGATCCTTTCGGGTAAATATCAGAGAGGCGAGCTTCTCACCGAGATGCGATTGGTTTCGGATCTTGGTGTAAGCAGAACGCCGGTCAGAGAAGCACTCCACAGACTGGAACAGGAGCATCTGATTCAGATTTCTCCAAAGGGGATCCTGATCGTCGGCGTGACGCAGAAGGATCTGGAGGATATTTTTGCGATCCGTTTGCGAATTGAAGGGCTTGCATCGAGAGAGGCGGCGCTTCACATTACGGATGAACAGATCGCCGAGCTTTTGGAAACGGTGGAACTGCAGGAATTCTACGTTGGCAGAAAAGACGCAGACCACATCAAGGGCTTGGACAGCAAATTCCACCGCCAGCTCTACAAATTCAGCGGAAGCGCGATCCTCAACGACACGCTTCTTCCGCTTCACAAAAAAGTACAGAAATACCGCAAGGCAGCCGTTGAGAACGCAGATCGCGCATTGCACTCTGCAGAGGAGCATCGCGCGATTTACGAGGCGATCGCAAACCGCGATCCCGATCTGGCGGAAGAGCGCACCTACGAGCATATTTGCAATGCCGCCGCGCACATCAAAATTGAACTGTAATCACTCAAGGGAGAATTATTATGGGACTCACAATCGCACAGAAAATTATTAAATCCCATCTGATCAGCGGAGAAATGTCGGTTGGAAGCGAGATCGCGCTTCGCATTGACCAGACGCTCACGCAGGATGCGACCGGAACCATGGCGTATCTGGAGTTTGAGGCAATGGGAATCGACCGTGTCCGCACCGAAAGAAGCGTTGCGTACATCGACCACAACACCCTTCAGTCGGGCTTTGAGAACGCCGATGACCACCGCTACATTCAGTCGGTCACCAAGAAACACGGCGTTTATTTCTCCCGTCCCGGAAACGGCATCTGCCATCAGGTTCACCTTGAGAGATTCGGAATCCCCGGAAAGACGCTGATCGGCTCCGACAGCCACACCCCCACAGGCGGCGGTATCGGAATGCTCGCCTTTGGAGCAGGCGGTCTTGATGTTGCGGTTGCCATGGGCGGCGGCGCGTATTACATTACCATGCCCAAGATGATCCGCGTCAACCTCACCGGAAAGCTCCGTCCCTTCGTGACTGCGAAGGACGTCAGCCTTGAGATCCTCCGTATTCTTTCGGTAAAGGGGGGCGTTGGCTCTATCATTGAGTGGGGAGGCGAGGGCGTTGCGACCCTGTCCGTGCCCGAACGTGCCACCATTACCAATATGGGAACCGAGCTTGGTGCGACCACTTCCATTTTCCCCTCTGACGAGGTCACGAGAGCGTTCCTCAAGGCAGAGGGAAGAGAGGCAGACTACCAGCCTCTTGCGTCCGATCCCGATGCGGTTTATGACCGTGTGATCGAGATCAATCTTTCCGAATTGAAGCCTATGATCGCTTGCCCGCATATGCCCGATAACGTTGTAACGGTTGAGAGCCTGAAGGGAACGAAGGTAGATCAGGTTTGCATCGGTTCTTGCACCAACTCCTCTTTGCTGGACCTCTTGAAGGTTGCGGCTCTGCTCAAGGGCAAGACAGTTGATCCTCGCGTCAGTCTGTCCATTTCTCCCGGATCGCGTCAGGTTCTGACCATGCTTGCCGATTGCGGCGCATTGTCGGATATTCTGGCATCCGGTGCGCGCGTGCTGGAGTGCGCGTGCGGTCCTTGCATCGGCATGGGATTCTCGCCCAATTCTGCAGGTGTGAGCCTCCGTACCTTCAACCGTAATTTTGAGGGCAGAAGCGGAACCAAGGATGCAAAGGTATATCTTGTTTCCCCCGAAACCGCCGTTGCAGCGGCATTGACGGGAGAAATCACCGATCCCATCCTGCTTGGCGAGATGCCCGAGATCAAGATGCCCGAGCAGTTTAAGATTGACGACAGCGCAGTTCTCGCGCCCGCCGCGGCTGACGAAGCGGCATCGGTCGAGGTGCTTCGCGGTCCTAACATCAAGGAATTCCCCAAGAGCCGTCCCCAGACGGACGAGCTTGCGGCAGAGCTGGTATTGAAGGTTGGGGACAACATTACCACCGACCACATCATGCCCGCAGGAGCAAAGATCCTGCCTTACCGCTCCAATATTCCTTATCTCTCCAAGTTCTGCTTTGCCGTATGCGACGAGACCTTTGCAGAGCGTGCATTGGCGGCAGGCGAGAGCATTATCATCGGTGGAGCCAACTACGGTCAGGGATCCTCGAGAGAGCACGCGGCGCTTGTTCCGCTTTATCTCGGTGTTCGCGCGGTGATTGCCAAGAGCTTTGCAAGAATCCACGCGGCAAACCTGATCAACGCGGGTATCATGCCCCTGACCTTCCAAAACGCCGAGGATTACGACAAGCTGACGCAGGGAGACAAGCTCTCGATTGGCAACGTTTGGGACGGTATGGAGAGCGGCGCGATGACCTTGACCGATGAGACGACGGGCGCCAAGATCCCCCTGACTTGCTCCTTTACCGAGCGTCAGAAGGACATTCTCAAGGCAGGCGGACTGTTGGCGTACACGCGCTCCAATATCTGACGGGGGAGACACGATCATGTTTGAAAAAGAGATTGATATTGCTGTCGAGCAGTTCCGAACCCTGATGCAGGAGCAGCTCGAAAGACAAAATAAAATGGAACAGGGCTCTGTGGCAAAGGATTTTGCCAAGCAGGAGCAGATCGTCATCGGTGTTTGCGGCGGTGACGGTATCGGTCCGATCCTCATGCGCGAGACCAAGCGCATCATCGAGGTTCTTCTCAAGGATGAGATTGCATCTGGCAAGATCCTTCTGAAGGATATCGAGGGGCTGACCATTGAGAACCGTCTGGCGTGCGGTCAGGCAGTTCCCGCAGACACGCTGAAGGCGATCAAGGAATGCGATATTCTTTTGAAAGGTCCTACCACCACCCCCAAGGGAGGCACGATGGGAAGCGCCAACGTAACGCTTCGTCGCGAGCTAGATCTTTATGCCAACGTTCGTCCCGTGTGCGTTCCGGATGAGGGCATTGATTGGATCTTCTACCGCGAGAATACCGAGGGCGAGTACGTTCTGGGAAGTCGCGGCGTAGAGCTTCCAGGGAAGCTTGCGATGGACTTCAAGGTGACGACCGATGCGGGAACCAAGCGCATCGCGCGCGCCGCATTTGAATACGCAAAGAACAACGGCAAGACCAACGTTGCGATCGTGACCAAGGCAAACATCATGAAGAAGACCGACGGCAAATTTTCCGAGATTTGTCACGAGGTTGCCAAGGATTATCCCGGTATTACCGCAGAAGACTGGTACATTGATATCATGACCGCAAACCTTGTCAACGAGAGCATTCGCAACCGTTTCCAGGTCTTCCTTTTGCCCAACCTTTACGGTGACATCATCACCGACGAGGCGGCGCAGATTCAGGGCGGTGTCGGTACGGCGGGAAGCGCTAACATTGGCGACCGGTACGCGATGTTTGAGGCAATCCACGGCTCTGCTCCCCGTATGATCGAGGAGGGAATCGGGGAGTATGCAAATCCCTCCAGCCTTCTCAAGGCGGTGGAGATGATGCTTCGCCATATTGCCATGGCAGATAAGGCAGACGTTCTTGCAAACGCGATGGCAATCTGCACCGAAACCGAGAAGCGCGTGGTTGTAACGGGCAACCGTGACGGCGCGACCTGCAAGGAATTTGCCGATTACGTTTTGGAAAAGCTTTAAGATTTATTACCTATAAAAGGAGATTTTACTCCATGAGAATCGTAATTAAGGTTGGAACGTCCACGTTGGCGCATACAACCGGTTGTTTGAACGTTCGTCGCGTAGAGCAGCTCTGTCGGATCTTGAGCGATCTGAAAAACGCAGGACACGAGATCATTCTCGTGTCCTCGGGCGCGATCGGAATGGGGGTTGGAAAGCTTTCTCTGAGTGAGCGTCCGACCGATATTCCCACCAAGCAGGCGGCAGCCGCTGTCGGACAGTGTGAATTGATGTACACCTATGACAAGCTTTTTGGCGAATATCATCACACGGTGGCACAGATCCTGTTGACCGGCTCGGATTTTTCTCACAAAGACCGTTATCAGAATTTCAAAAACACCCTCAATCGCTTGCTTGAGCTTGGGGTTCTGCCCATCATCAACGAAAACGATACCATCGCGACGGAGGAAATCCGCGTGGGAGACAACGATACGCTTTCCGCAATGGTTTCTGTCGGTGTCGGCGCAGAGCTTTTGGTGCTCCTTTCGGATATTGACGGACTTTATACTGCTGATCCGCACAAGAACAGCGATGCAACGCTGATCCCTGAGGTTCACGAGCTGACCGATGCGCTCATGGCGCTTGGCGGTGACGAGGGCTCTGCTCTTGGTACGGGCGGTATGAAAACCAAGCTCCACGCGGCAAAGATCTGTTCCGAGTGCGGTTGTGACATGGTCATTATGAACGGCTCTACGCCTGCGCTCCTCTACGATCTGTTTGACGGCGCATCCGTGGGAACCCGTTTCTATGCAAAGAAGGTGAAGGCATGACGATTCAAGCATTGTTGGAGCGCGCAAAGAGTGCGGCATCCAAGCTGGCATTGCTCTCTGAAGCAGAAAAAAACAAGGCTCTGCACGCTATGGCAGATCGGTTGATCGCCAATCAGGATACGATTCTGGCGGCGAATGCCGAGGATCTGGCGCAGGCAGAGGCCAACGGAATGAACTCCGTGATGACCGACCGCCTTCGTCTGACGACGGAGCGCATCGCAGGAATGGCAAAGGGAATCCGAGAGGTCGTAGAGCTTCCCGATCCCGTTGGCGCGGTGCTGAATCGAATTGAGAGACCGAACGGACTTGTGATTGAAAAGGTTCGCGTTCCGATGGGCGTTGTCGCAATTATTTACGAAAGCCGTCCGAACGTGACCTCGGATGCCGCCGCGCTCTCGCTCAAAAGCGGAAACGTGTGCGTGCTCAGAGGAGGCAAGGAAGCGTTCCGTTCCTCCATGGCGATCGTTGAGGCACTCAGAGATGGACTTGCCTCTATTGGACTTTCGCAGGATTTCGTGAACATGGTTCCCGATACGTCCCGAGAAGGCGCAAAGGTACTGATGACCGCGGTGGGCAAGGTAGATCTTTTGATTCCCAGAGGCGGCGCGGGGCTGATCCAAGCCTGTGTTGATCAGGCAAAGGTTCCTTGTATTCAGACGGGAACGGGAATTTGCCACGTCTATATTGACCGTGACGCAGATCTTGAAAAGGCTCTGAATATCATCGAAAATGCAAAGACCAGCCGTCCGTCGGTGTGCAACGCCGCAGAGGTTTGTCTGGTTGATAAGGCGGTTGCCCCACGCTTCTTGCCACTTCTTCGGGAGCGTTTGTGTGATGGGCGTGCCGCAAAAGGCGCACAGCCCGTTGAGCTTCGGTTAGACGCGAAGGCGGCGGAGATGATCGACGGAACTTTGGCGTCGGATGCGGATTTTGATACCGAGTTTTTGAACTATATCCTTGCGGTCAAGGTCGTTGACGGCGTTGAGGAGGCGATCACTCACATTGAGAAGCATTCCACGCGCCACAGTGAGGCGATCGTGACCGAAAACGGAGAAACTGCCGATCTCTTTGTGGCGGTGGTGGACAGCTCGTCGGTCTACGTCAATGCGTCTACCCGCTTTACAGACGGGGGCGAGTTCGGGCTTGGTTGTGAAATCGGCATTTCCACGCAAAAGCTTCATGCAAGAGGCCCGATGGGACTCGAGGAGCTCACGACGTATAAATACGTGATCCGCGGAAACGGACAGATCCGTTAATCCACAGGAGGGGAAAATGAGTCAATTTGAATTTGGTTTTATCGGTTGCGGAAATATGGGTGGCGCGCTCGCGCAGGCTGCCTCCAAGGTTCTTGCAGCAGACCGTCTCGCGGTCTGTGATGCAGATGCCTCCAAAACCGAATTTCTGACGAAAAACAACAAGGCAACCGCCGCGAGCATTGCAGAGGTCGCCAAAAACAGTCGGTATATTTTCCTTGCGGTCAAGCCGCAGGGAATGAGAGGGGTGCTCGAGTCACTGTCTCCCATGCTGGAGGAAAGAACCGATTCCTTCGTGCTCGTGAGCATCGCGGCAGGCGTTTCCATCTCCGAGATTGAGGAGATGGTTCAACTCACCTGTCCCGTGATCCGCATCATGCCCAACACACCCGTGCTCGTTGGAAAGGGGATGACGGTCTATGCGACCAATTCCTTGGTAACGGCAGAGCAGGAAGCGGACTTTTTGAAGGGGCTTTCTGCGTCGGGACGCTTGGATCGCCTTGCAGAGGGCTTGATTGACGCGGCAGGTGCGCTTTCCGGATGCGGTCCTGCTTTCGTGTATCTCTTTGCAGAGGCATTGGCAGACGGCGGCGTTGCGGGAGGACTTCCCAGAGAGAAGGCACTTCTGTACGCGGCACAGACCCTTTCGGGTGCATCCGAGATGATCTTGCAGACAGGTAAGCATCCGGGAGAGCTCAAGGATGCCGTTTGCAGTCCCGGCGGCACAACCATTGAAGGTGTACGCGCATTGGAGGACGGGGCGTTCCGCGCAACCTGCATGAGTGCGGTCAGCGCGGCGCTTGAGAAGACAAAACGTTTGAAAAAATAAAAAAGAGAGCGGATAGAACCGATTGGTTCTGTCCGCTCTGTTTGAAAGAATTACTTGTTGTGTGCCTCGAGGTAGTTTACTACGTCTGCGATGGTTACGAACTTGTGGATATCCTCATCCTCAATCTCGATACCAAACTGATCCTCGCAGAGCATGATCAGGTCAGCCAGCTCAATGGAGTTGACGCCAAGGTCATTGGTAAGCTCGGATTCCATCTTGATATCATCGGGATCCAGCTGAAGCTCATCGACAAGAATGTTCTTTAATGTTTCAAACATAACGTATATCCTCCGAAATAAATTCGATGTTTTATTGCCAAGTCTATCTTGACAACCCAAATCATTATATACCATAAATGTTGATTTGTCAAGGACTTTTTTAGAATCCGTGCCGTTTTTATCTTTTTTGACACAAAAAACACTCCAAAGGAAAAGAAAGGAGGTGTTGGCATGGCTCTTTTTCGAAACCGACCGCTTGCGTCGGCGATCTGTTGTTTTCTCCTTGTTTCGCTGATTGGCGTCAAATTAACCGCTCATGTGAAGATCATGCTGCTCCTTCTGACGCTTGCGTTTGGACTTTTCTTCGCGATTTTTGCAATATGCAAAAGAAAATGCAGCATACAAAGGCTGGGATTGATTCTTTGTCTGTTTGCCGTATCGATTGCCTGTTTTCGATCCTGGTTATTTTTTGACGTTACGGTCGGGCGGTTCTCCGATCTGGAAGGAAAGGAGATCACGGTCGAGGGGTACGTCTGTGAAGGGAAGGGGACTTCTCTTTTCGGAAGTCAATACGGCGTTCAGCTTGAAGAGGTGGACGGAACCCGTATCTCTGCAAAGGTTCTCCTTGAGTGCAAGTATGCATCTTCTTTGCAACCCGGTGACCGTTTTCGGTTGACGGGAACGGTAAGGTTGCCCGAAAATACAGCAACCTATAACGAAGAAAGCGCGCTTTATGCGGACGGGTATATCGGAATCATAACCTGTGGTAACTATCAAAGCTGTACGATTTTCGACGGGGAAATAAATACGTTCAAGCTTTGGTTTTCACAGATTCAGAAGGCGTTATCCTTTCGGTTAAACTATGCGCTTGGCGGACAAAACGGTGCTCTTGCGTCTGCGCTGTTTCTGGGCGACAGATCTTATCTTTCGGACGATACGGTGCTCGCATTTCGAAGAGGCGGTGTCTCGCATCTCTTGGCGCTGAGCGGTCTGCATATCTCCATGATGTTCATGATTTTGGACGTGTTTCTGAAAATCCTTCGGATCAAGAAGAATCCCCGTACCGTTCTTGTTTTGCTGGGCATCGTTGCCTATCTCTTCATCACGGGATGCTCACCGTCCACCCTGCGCGCGGTTTCCATGCTTTTGGTTCTCTATGCCTCCTATCATATCGGTCACGATTACGACGGATTTACAACACTGTGTATCATCGCTTTCCTGATTCTGATCGTTTCACCCGGATCCGTCTATGATCTCTCCTTTTTGCTGTCCTTTGTCGCGACTGCGGGAATCCTGATCTTTATACCGGTTGTCGGGGAAATATATAAAAGCATTACAAAGGATCGGGAAATTCCCAAAAGGATCCGACGGGTGATTTGGGTGTTACTCAACACTTTAGCGGTTGGTTTCTTTGCAAACGCTACAATTTTGCCCCTTTCGGCATATCTTTTTGGAAGCACGTCGGTTCTGTCTGTTGCGCTGACAATCGTCTTATCACCTATGATCTCGATTGCGTTGCTCTTTTCTGCGTTGACGCTTGTGTTTCCGTCTTTTACCCCCATCACGTTTCTTGCGAAAATCATTTTCCAAGTCATCATGTCCATCGTTTCATGGTGCGCAGATCTGCCCAACGTGATCGTTCTTTTGAATGGGAAGGTGACCGTGATCCTCTTGGTTTCGCTGACCGTTTCCTTGATCGTTTTGGCGATCATCAAGTTGAATCAATACCAATGGCTCTTCTTGCCGCTTGCTTTGTCGGTCGCGGTTTTGGTGTCGGGATATGCCGACGTATTGCCGAAGGAGTTGGGCGTGGTTGCAAGCTATGTTTCCACGGGGAATGAGGAAGCATTGGTGTTGGCGGAAGGGAAAACGGCGATTGCCGTTGATTTTTCAAGCGGAAGCTCCGCGATTTCACGACTGATCTGTGACACTGCAACAGAACTCAAATGCACCGAGCTGCAGGAGTTGATCCTGACGCACTATCACTCGGGGAGCGCGGCGCAAATTGCCTCGATCTGCGGAAAAATGAAGCTGAGAATCCTGCGTCTGCCCGTTCCCAAAAGCGATGATGATGCGGCGATCGCGGCAAGACTGGAGCAGGAAGCCTCTTTACACGGCGTCAAGGTGCTCTATGGCGCGAACCAACCAAGCCATCCGCAGGTTCAGATCGTTTATTATCACGCGATTCCGCCCGAGGAGGGCACGGAGGGATCCGTTCTCTTTGCTATGGACGTCTCCGGTGAGCGTGTGGTCTATATGAACGGTGACGTTTGGCAGGGCGAGATCGCGCATCTTGCGCGAGACGCGGCGCTTTCCTCCGATCTGTTTATCTTTGGCGCGCACGGAAGGCAATCCTTGGTTTCGGCTGGATTTTTTGAAAATCTTCGGAACACAAGGCAAATCATCTTTGGAACACTGGATGCGTACGAGAGATGCCCGCGTGATATCCTCGTATCGGAATATTGGGTTGAGACCCCTGCAAAACAATTTTCTTTTCCAAGAACTGCTCAACGGTGACGGCGAGCAGTTCTTTTTCATATCCTGTTATCGTTCGATGGAAATGAAAGCCCATGGAAAGGGGGAATCTGTCATAAAAAAATGGTTGATCATTGGGGGGGATCGGCGTCAGATCGCGGCGGCAACGTATCTGCGCGGGAAGGGGATTGCGGTTGATACCTTGTACCTTGGTGAAGAAGTGGCCGATGGGGATTTTGAAAAGGCAATCCGGAACTCCGACGTCCTTCTCTTGCCCCTTCCCATCACTCGTGACGGCGTCAGAATCCATTGCCCCTTGCATGAGGGGAGCGGCATTCGTTTTTTGAGCCTTTTAGAGGCAGTTCGCTCGGACGCCTTGATCTTCGGCGGGAAAATACCCGATCTTTGGATGGAACAGGCAAGGCAAGCGGGGGTGTCGGTACACGACTATTTTCTCTCCGAGCGTCTCCAAATGAAGAATGCTCTTCCAACGGTCGAAGGTGCGATCATGCTGGCGTTAGAGGCTCTTCCCAGAACGCTTGACGGATGCTCGGTTGTGATTCTCGGATACGGCAGGATCGCCTCGCTGCTTGCCGAGCGGTTGGTCGCTCTTGGAGCAGACGTCACGGTTTTTGCAAGAAAAGAGCGCGATCTGGCGCACGCAAGCCTTCGACATTGCCGCGCGATTTCCCTGAAAGGCGCGGATACGGAGTCCTCCTTGTGTCAGCTCCCGCGGGAATGTCGGATTATTTTCAACACAGTCCCCGAGCGGATCGTCACCCCAAAGGTGCTCGAGGGTTGGAACCGTGATTGCATTTTGATGGAGCTTGCATCCCTGCCAGGGGGATTTGATACGGTTTTTGCTGAAAAAATGGGTTTTTTGCTCATTTTAGCGCAGGGACTACCTGGCAAAATCTTTCCCGAAAGCGCCGGGCAGATCATAGCAGAGACCGTGCTCGATTATCTTGACAATGCTTGAGAAAGGAAGAATATCTATGCTTGGCTACGCATTTTGCGGCTCCTTTTGCACCCACGGGGTTGCATTAAAGGAGTTAAAAAATCTCATTGAGATGAATTACGAGATCCTGCCGATCATGAGTGAGAACGTGTGGGACACAGACACGCGGTTCGGTGCGGCAGAAACGCTGAAAAAAGAGGTGGAGCGGCTCTGTGGCAAGGAGATCGTGCACACTGTTGTGGGGGCAGAACCGCTTGGTCCGAAGGTGCAGCTTGACGCTTTAATTATCAGCCCGTGTACGGGAAATACCTTGGCAAAGCTTGCGAACGGGATCACAGATACGGCGGTCTGCATGGCGGCAAAGGCGCATCTGCGGAGCGACCGCCCCTTGATCATCTCCTTGGCATCAAATGACGCGCTTTCCTCCAATCTCAAAAATATTGCGACCCTGCTTTCCAAAAAGCACGTCTACTTTGTCCCGATGAACCAGGACGATCCGCAAAAAAAGCCCCATTCGCTGGTAGCTGACTTTACAAAAATTCCCGAAACGCTTCACGCCGCGATGGAGGGGAGACAGTTCAGACGGTTGTTTTTGTAAGGTCGGATTCTTCTTTTAGCATCAATAGACTTTTTCCCCATCGAAGCTCCTCGCGGTTGACTGTTCTTGTGACAAGCAGAAGGAGCAGATAAAGTGCCCCCGTGATGACACAGGGCAGGATCGGAAAGCGGCTCGTGTCCTGTGCTGCAAGATTCAGAAAATGGCGCGTCAAATAGGTTGCGGCGAGAATGCAAAAGAGCGGGAGATACACCCATTTGAGCAGCTTTGGGGAGACGCGCGAGACCGAGAGTAGCCTTGTAACGCTGAAAACGGTATTAAAAAGCTCGGAAACGTAGATCGCAACGAGATAGCCATTCACCCCGTAGCGCGGTGTGAGGATCCAAACGAGGATCACCGAGATCAAGGCATCGAGAATGTTGATTTTCATGGAATAAACGTGCTCTCCAAGTCCTTTGAGCATGGCGTCGGTGGCGGTATCCAGATACATGATGGGAATGAGGGGAGCGAGCAGACGAATGTATCTCCCTGCATCGGAATTTGGGTAGAGGTGCGCCCCGAATTCCTCCGAAAAGCAGATGAGGATCCCCGCCGTTCCCACCGAAAAGAGCATGGCAAAGAACCAAACTCTTGAGACGATGTACTTGATCTGCACCTGCCTGTTTTGCGCGTGACATTCTGCCATCGTGGGGATCAGAAGTCCCGAAAAAGAGGAAATGAGCGCGGCGGGGTAGAGCACCACGGGGAGTGCCATACTGTGAATACAACCGTAAGAGATCAGGGCGGCAGCGTGCGACGCGCCGCTCTTTTTCAGTCCTCTTGGAATGATCGCGTTCTGGATTGCCAAAAGAGCCGAGCGCACGTATGAGGTCAGGGCGATGGGAACGGTGTTTTGAAGCAACGCCCGACCTCCACAGAGAGGCGCTTTTTCGGCGGTGCTTCTTTTTTGTTTATCCGAAAGGTAGAGGATCGCGCCGAGAAGAAAGGAAAAGATTTCTGCCCCCACGCCGCCGAGCACCAGCGCGCAGAGCATTTTCTCGGCATTTTCCGCAAAAAAGCTTGAAAAGAGGTACATAGTAAGCCCAATTTTGACAAGCTGCTCGGTGATCTGAACTCCTGCATTTTTGTAGCTTCTTCGGACGGCGGTAAAATATCCACCAAACACAGAGGACAGGGAAATAAACGGCAGGGAGATTGCAAAAAGCCGCAGAGAGGGAACGGTTCGCGCGTCCGATAACAGCCGAACGCCGATCGGCTCGGCAAAGAGCAACAAAAGCCCTGCCGCAAGAGAGCCGCACGTGACGGCGTAAATACAGGCGGTTTTGACGATTCCCTTGATGCGCTTTGTTTGGTTGTAGCTGAGATACTGGGCGACCAGTCGCGTGACACCCAAATGGATTCCCGAGGTTGCCAGCGTCAGGGCAAAGCCGTAAACACCCATCATCAGAGAATAGAGTCCCATGACCTCAGCGCCCGCGCGGTTGGATACCGCCACCTGAAACGCAACGCCAACCGTTCGCATGAGAAGGGAAGCCGCGGTCAAGAGAATCGCGTCCCGAAAGATTTGACGTGCTTGCTTCATTTGCACTCTCCTTTTTGCGTTTTATTTATAATGATATGCGCAAAAAGGAGAGATTATTTTTGCTTTGGAGCAAAATAAAAGGAGCCGCACCCGAAGGTGCGGCCTATCCTGTACTCAAAAACGCATTGACAATAGAAATCTATTGCCAATGCAGGAAGATTATTTTTTATTAACGCTTCAATTGTCTAAACAACCTCGCTAACAATATGCTTTGAAGATTTCAGGAAAAATCCATTGTCGTAGAATGTTTGTAACGCCCCACTTGCGTTCATTGTTGGCAAGCCATATTCGTCTTTAAAAAATATATAAGACACAGTATTCAATTCCTCGGATAAGGCATATGCAATTGCGTAGTCCATTCCGTTGGCATAAAACGTATAGCAATAATATCTTGTGCCATCAAAGTAAAAATCATCATCGGACACAGTGGGATCGTTTGAGTGTGTCATATTTGCATTTTCATGATATTGTCTTTGCAAACGCTCTTTTTCTTGGTTGAAATCGGTATCGCTATAGCACACAGCTAATCTATAAATTTCAAAGGTTTTCTCAAAATCGAATGCATATTCCGAAACTAAGATCTGTTCCTCTTGTAGGGAATCGTTGTTTGGCAGTATGGTTTCGGAGATTTTTTTGAACTCAGAGTCATTCGATGACCATTTTTCAAAATCGTTGTTGACATATATCACTTTTCCACAGAAAAAGAACACAATAACGCCGACTAATACCGTAACCATCAGCACTGTGCTGAAAAACAACAGCCTTTTCGTTTTCATTGGACTTGCCCCTCCGTGTTCTAAATTTGTGAATGCGTTTTTATTAGCATAACACATTTTCCTTATTATGTCAAGAATTTCGACAAAATCAGCCGCATCCACGGGTGCGGCTGAACTGTTTTAATGAGACATGGCTTCCGCCTTCTCTTTTTTTCTTTGGAGGAAATCCTCGTAAGTTCCGCTGAAGTCGGTGATCCCTTCAGGGGTGATCTCAATGATTCTGTTTGCAACGGTATTGACCAACTCATAGTCGTGAGAGGTGAACATGATGTTGCCCTTGAAGGCAGAGAGACCGTTGTTGACCGCGCTGATGGATTCGAGATCCAGGTGGTCGGTGGGCTGATCGAGGAGCAGGAAGTTGGATCCGAAGAGCATCATACGTGAGAACATACAACGAACCTTTTCTCCACCCGAGAGGACGTTGACGGGCTTAAAGACGCTCTCATTAGAGAAGAGCATTCTGCCGAGGAACCCGCGCAGATAGGTCTCGGTGTTTTCCTTGGCATACTGCGAGAGCCAGTCGATGATGCTCAAGGTGCAATTGTTGAAATATTCCGAGTTGTCGTGAGGGAAGTAGGACTTGGTGATGCTCACGCCCCACTTGAAGCTACCCGCGTCGGGCTCGTCCTCCTCCATCAGAATCTTGAACAGAGCAGTGATCGCCTGCTCGTTGCCGACAAATGCGATTTTGTCCTCCTTGTTCACGGTAAAGGAGAGATCTCGGAACAGAACCGTGTCTCCTGCCGTTTTGGTCAGTTCCTTGACAAATAGAATGTCCTTGCCTGCGATTCGATCCATATCAAAGCCGATGAAGGGATATCTGCGGCTGGAGGCGGGGAGCTCCTCGATGCTGAGCTTGTCAAGCAGCTTTCGACGGGAGGTCGCCTGTCTGGACTTGGATTTGTTCGCGGAGAATCTTGCGATGAACGCCTGCAACTCCTTGATTTTCTCCTCGGCGCGCTTGTTCTGCTGCTTGATCATTCTCTGGATCAGCTGGCTGGACTCATACCAAAATTCGTAGTTTCCGACATACATCTTGATGCCGTTGTAGTCGATGTCTACGATATTGGTGCAGACGTCATTGAGGAAGTGACGGTCGTGCGAAACGACCAGAACCGTTCCAAAATAGTCGGAAAGGAAATCCTCCAGCCAAAGAACGGCGTCCATGTCAAGTCCGTTGGTAGGCTCGTCGAGCATGATGATGTCGGGATTGCCGAACAGTGCCTGCGCCAGCATGACCTTGACCTTTTCGCTCTCCTTGAGCGTGGACATCTCGCTGTAGAGAATGTCTACGTCCAGCCCAAGTCCCTGGATCAGCTTGGAGGCGTCGGATTCTGCCTCCCAGCCGTTCATTTCGGCAAACTCGGTCTCCAGCTCGGATGCGCGAAGTCCGTCCTCCTCGGTGAAGTCTTCCTTCTCGTAGATGGCGTCCTTTTCCTTCATCACGTCGTAAAGCTTTTTGTTTCCCATGATGACGGTGTCGAGTACCGTGTATTGGTCGAACGCAAAGTGATCCTGACGGAGCACCGACATTCTTACCGTCTCGGGAATGGAGATCTCACCCGTGGATGGCTCCAGCTCACCGCACAGAATGCGAAGGAAGGTTGATTTTCCCGCGCC
>JAZSBE010000074.1:0-24554 GCA_045602215.1 Eubacteriales bacterium
AAGACAGAAGCGTTCACGGTCTCACCAGAGCGCTGATTGCCAACATGGTAGAAGGCGTAACCAACGGTTACTCCAAGAAGCTCGAGATCGTTGGTGTAGGTTACAGAGTTGTTAAGCAGGGCAAGAACCTGCAGCTCTTCCTCGGTCACTCCCTCATGCCCGGAACCGGCCTGCCTCAGGCAAAGTTCATCATGGCAGAGGAAGATGGCATCACCTTCGACGTACCGGATTCCAACACCATCATCGTAAAGGGTATTGATAAGCAAAAGGTCGGTCAGACCGCTGCGGTTATCCGCGGTAAGAGACCTCCCGAACCGTACCACGGCAAGGGTGTTAAGTATGCTGACGAATATGTACGCCGCAAGGCCGGTAAGGCCGGTAAGGGCAAATAATTGAAAGGAGTGAAGTGACATGGTATCAAGAAAAGATGCAAACAAGGCTCGTCTTAAGAGACATAAGAGAGTCAGAGCAAAGATTTCCGGTACTGCAGAGCGTCCTCGCTTGGCTGTTTATCGTTCCAACGCTAACATTAGCGCACAGATCATTGACGACACCAAGGGTGTGACTCTTGTTAGTGCTTCCACTTTCGGTGAAGGCTTTACCGCAAACGGCGGCAACAAGGCAGCAGCTCGTGAGATCGGCAAGATGATTGCTCAGAAGGCGATTGCAGAGGGTATCACCGAGGTTGTATTCGACCGCGGCGGTTATCTCTACCACGGACGTGTATCGGAACTGGCTGAAGGCGCTCGCGAGGGCGGCCTGAAGTTCTGATTTTCCGGTTTATACACTGTTCAACTAAACGAAACGTTTATTGAATATTTTGGAGGAATAAAATGGCAGAAAAGTTTAATCCCGCTGAGCATGATCTGAAAGAGCAGCTCATCGCACTCAACCGTGTATCCAAGACGGTTAAGGGTGGACGTATCGCTCGTTTCGCAGCGCTGATGGTTGTCGGCGACGGCGCAGGCCATGTTGGTGTTGGTCTTGGTAAGGCAGCAGAGGTTCCGGAAGCAATCCGCAAGGGAATCGAAGATGCAAAGAAGAATATGGTAACGGTAGCTCTGAAGGGAACTTCTATCCCTCACGAGGTTGTTGGTGTGTTTGGCGCAGGTAAGGTTCTTCTGAAGCCTGCAGCACCCGGTACCGGTATCATCGCCGGCGGCAAGGTTCGTATGGTCCTTGAGGCAGCCGGAATTAAGAATATCCGTGCAAAGTGCCTGCGTTCCAACAATCCTACCAACGTTGTTAAGGCAACGATGGAAGGCTTGAAGGAGCTTCGCACCGCTGAGGAAGTTGCAAAGATCCGCAACATCCCGGTTGAGCAGGTTAAGGGTTGAGCAGGAGGTGCAGATCATGAAAAAAGTGACACTCACTAAGAGCATCATCGGCGCTAAGCCGAATCAGAAGGCTACTGCAAACTCTCTCGGACTGAAAAGAGTCGGCGACTCCGTTCTCCATCCCGATGGCGCGGTTCTCGACGGCAAAGTAAGAGTCCTTGCACACCTCGTTACGGTTGAGACCGTAGAAAATGCATAAGGAGGGCAACGCAGATGAAACTCAGTGAACTCAGACCTGCAGAAGGCTCCGCAAAGGCAGCTTGGCGCAAGGGTAGAGGTCCCGGATCCGGTAACGGCAAGACCGCTGGTAAGGGACACAAGGGTCAGAACGCTCGCTCCGGCGGCGGTGTAAGACCCGGTTTTGAAGGCGGACAGTTCCCGATTTACAGACAGCATCCGAAGCGCGGCTTCAACAACAAGAACTTTGCAACCAATTATGCAATTGTTAACGTTGAAGATCTGAACCGTTTTGTTGACGGCGCTGTTGTGGATATGGACGTTCTCCTCGCAGCAAAGATCGTTCGCAAACCCATGGATGGCTTGAAGGTTCTCGGAAACGGCGAACTGACTAAGAAGTTGACTGTAAAGGCAGCAGTTTTCTCAGCAACTGCAAAGGCAAAGATTGAGGCAGCAGGCGGTCAGGTAGAGGAGGGATAATTTATGAAGTCTAACACTTCTACTCCGAATACCGAGGTAAAGGTACAGAAATCCAAGAAGCGTTTCAGCCTGGCAAACTGGTTTGCAAAGAATGATATGGTTGAGACCTTTGGCAACGCGTGGAAGATCGCTGATCTTCGCCGCAAGATGCTCTTTACCTTGATGATCGTTCTTTTGTATCGGATCGGTGCGAACCTTTATGTTCCCTTCGTAGACATTGTTGGTATTAAGCAGAACGCAGGCGCATGGTTGGATTTCAGCGGTATCTTTGGAATGATCAACCTGTTCTCCGGTGGCTCGTTTGAGCAAGCCTCGCTCTTCGCATTGTCGGTTTCTCCTTACATTACCGCTTCCATCGTGATGCAGTTGCTCACCATTGCCATTCCGGCTCTCGAGCGACTCTCCAAGGAAGGCGAGGAAGGTAAGCAGAAGATCAATGCAATTACCCGTATCGTAACGGTTGCGCTTTCAGTCATTACGGCTTACGGTTACGTGATGCTCCTGGAGTCTAACGGTATGCTCCTCATTCAGTCGAGCAACGGTGGAATCTACTACATGGGCGTTGTGCTCATGGTAACGTGCTTCTGCGCGGGTGCATCCATCATCATGTGGCTGGCTGAGCAGATCAACCAGCACGGAATCGGAAACGGTATTTCCATCATCCTGTTTGCAAACATCATTTCCAGAGGTTACTCTATGGCAATCTCCATGGTCGGAATGATGCGGGATGGTCTGGGCAACTTCCTCAAGGGAGCTGACCTGGCGATCGGAATTACTGAATTCGTCATTTCTCTCGCGCTCACGATTGCGTCTATCGGACTGATCGTTTGGTTCACCAATTCGGAGGAGAGAATCCGCATTCAGTATGCAAAGAAGGTTGTCGGCCGTAAGATGTACGGCGGACAGTCCAGCAACCTGCCCCTCAAGATGAACATGGCGGGCGTTATGCCGGTAATCTTTGCAAGCTCCATCGTTTCCATTCTCCCCACTGTAGCAGGCTTTACCAAGGAGTCCAGCGGCTTCTACAAGGTGGTTACCACCTTCTTTGGCCCCAGCACTCCCGCGTATATCCTGACCTACTTTGTTCTGATCTTTGCGTTCTCTTACTTCTACATTACGATTTCTTTCAATCCTGTAGAGGTAGCGAACAACATCAAGAACAACGGCGGCTCCATCAAGGGCTATCGCTCGGGTAGCGAGACCGCTGCTTATATCAGAAAGCACCTCAACCGTATCACCACCATGGGCGCTGTGTTCCTGGCTGTGATCGCGGGCGTGCCTATGATCGTCGGCGCACTTCGTCCTTCCTTCACCTCTTTGGCATTCAGCGGAACCTCTTTGTTGATTGCAGTTGGTGTTGTTCTGGAGGTCGTTCGTGACGTTGAAGCGCAGATGAAGCTGCGTAACTACAAAGGATTCCTTGATTGATTTTCCCCGATAAGAAAGGATAATGTGTTATGAATCTGATTTTAATGGGAGCTCCCGGTGCGGGTAAGGGTACCCAATCCGCTAAGATTTCCGAAAAGTATCAAATTCCTGCCATTGCAACCGGAGATATTCTCCGCGGCGCAATCAAAGAGGGCACCGAGCTCGGTAAGGCTGCAAAGTCCTACATTGACGCAGGTCAGCTCGTTCCCGATGAGGTTGTGATCGGTATTATCAAGGAGTATCTTGCATCCGATGTTTGCAAGAATGGCTTCATTCTGGATGGCTTCCCCCGCTCCATTCCTCAGGCTGAGGCACTGGATGCGATGGGCGTTCAGATCGACGTTGTTCTGAGCATCGAGGTGGAGGATGAAAAGATTATTGAACGCATGAGCGGACGCAGAGTTTGCTCTTGCGGAGCATCCTATCACGTTGCTTACAATCCCCCCGCAGCTGAGGGCGTTTGTGACAAGTGCGGCGCGGCTCTCTATATCAGAGCAGACGACGCTGCAGAAACCGTGAAGAACAGACTGGAGACCTTCCACGCACAGACCGAGCCCCTGAAGGATTACTACTCCAACAAGGGAATCCTCGTTACCGTGCAGGGACAGGAGGAGGTTGCGGATACTACCGCCCTCGTATTCCAGGCACTGCGCCCCTTTGAGGCGTAATCAAGCATGATCCACTTAAAGAATTCCGCGCAGATCACAGCTATGAAGGATGCAGGACGTATCACGGGCGAGGCATTGCTCGTCGCCCGTGATATGGTGCGTCCGGGTGTGAGCACCTTCGAGATTGATCAGGCGATCCGCCGGTATATTGAGAAGTGCGGCGCCGTCCCGGCTTTCCTGGGTTACGGCGGATTCCCGGCATCCGCATGCATCAGCATCAACGACGAGGTCATTCACGGGATCCCTTCCAAGAAGCGGATTCTGAGGGATGGCGACATCGTCAAGATCGATACCGGTGCCACCTATAAGGGGTATGTCGGTGATTCGGCACGAACCATTCCCGTAGGGGAGGTAAGTGTTGAGGCCAAAAAACTGATCGAGGTCACTCGAAACAGCTTTTGGAAGGGCATCGAGGCCCTGCAGATTGGCAATCGGTTGGGAGACGTTGGTCATGCGATTGACTCTCTGGTTGTTGAAAACGGGTTTAGCACGGTTCGCCGCTACGTCGGTCACGGCATCGGCACGAATATGCACGAATCTCCCGACGTTCCGAATTTCGGAACGCCCGGAAGAGGCATTCGGCTGTGCGCGGGCATGACGCTTGCGATTGAACCTATGGTAAACGTTGGAACGTTTGAGGTCAAGGAAATGCCTGACGGCTGGACGGTGAAAACACTGGACGGAAGTCTGTCGGCGCATTACGAAAACACCGTAGCACTGACCAGTGACGGTGTGATCGTCCTGACCGAAGTGGAAAAAGGTTTCTAAGTCACAGATGAAAACAGATTGGAGGAATTATTGTGGCACAGAAGGATGACGTCATCGAATTTGAAGGCGTAGTCGTTGAGGCGCTGCCCAACGCTTGCTTCAAGGTGAAGCTTCCCAACGGACATATGGTAACAGCTCATATCTCCGGCAAGCTTCGGATGAACTATATCAAAATTCTGCCCGGTGATCGCGTGACCATTGAGGTTTCGGTCTATGACCTGACCAAGGGACGCATTACCTGGCGTGCAAAATAAGATTTGCGAAATTCGCAAAGTTGAACCAAAATTCAAAGCAAGAAAGGTATGGTAGAGACAATGAAGGTGAAACCATCCGTTAAGAAGATCTGCGAAAAGTGCAAGATCATCAAGAGAAAAGGCAAGGTAATGGTTATTTGCGAGAACCCCAAGCATAAGCAGAGACAGGGTTGATCGATAATCTTACAAAGCCAAAAATCAACAGAAAGGTGAATAAACAGTATGGCTCGTATAGCTGGTGTTGATATTCCGAACAACAAGCGCGTTGAGATTGCTCTGACCTATATTTACGGTATCGGACGCAAGAGCGCAAACGATATCCTTGCAAAGACCGGTATCAATCCTGATACCCGTGCAAAGGATCTGACCGAATCCGAGGTTGCAAAGCTTCGTGACGAGATCGAAAATTCCTACACCGTAGAGGGTGACCTTCGCCGTGATCGCGCGATGAACATCAAGAGATTGGTGGAGATCAACTGCTACCGCGGAATTCGTCACAGAAAGGGACTTCCCGTAAGAGGTCAAAGAACCAAGACGAACGCAAGAACTCGCAAGGGTCCCGCAAAGACGATTGCGAACAAGAAGAAGTAAAGGAGTGGCATAGAAAATGGCAAAAGTTGCAGCAAAGAAAGTTGTCAAGAAGCGCCGCGAGAGAAAGAACATTGAGAAAGGTTCTGTTCACATTCAGTCGACGTTCAACAATACGATCGTTACAATTTCTGACACCCAAGGTAATGCAATCTCCTGGGCTTCCGCCGGAGAACTCGGCTTCAAGGGTTCCAGAAAATCCACTCCGTTTGCAGCACAGTCTGCTTCCGAAACTGCAGCAAAGGCAGCAATGGAGCATGGACTGAAGAGCGTTGAGGTTTATGTAAAGGGCCCCGGCGCAGGACGTGGGTCCGCAATCCGTGCACTTGAGACGGTTGGTCTTCAGATCACGATGATCAAGGACGTAACTCCCGTTCCTCACAACGGATGCAGACCCCCGAAACGCAGACGCGTTTAATTTTTCGTGGAGGTAAAACTATTATGGCAAGATATACAGGACCTGTATGCAGACTGTGCCGCAGAGAAGGCACCAAACTGTTCTTGAAGGGTGACCGTTGCACTTCCGGTAAGTGTGCGCTCGATCGCAGAAGCACTGCTCCCGGTCAGCACGGCCCTGCTAACAAGAAGATGAGAGAGTACGGAATGCAGATGCGCGAGAAGCAGAAGACCAGAAGATACTATGGTGTTCTGGAGAAGCAGTTTGTAAACTATTTTGAAGAGGCTGACCGCAAGGAAGGTATGACCGGTGAGAACCTGATCTGCCTGCTCGAGCGCCGTCTTGACAACGTTGTTTACAGAATGGGCTTTGCAGCTTCTCACAAGGAGGCTCGTCAGCTCGTGCTCCACGGTCACTTTACCCTCAACGGCAAGAAGGTTAACATTCCTTCTCTGATCGTAAAGGCAGGAGACGTGATCACCGTTAAGGAAACCAGCCGCAGCTCTGAGAAGTTCAAGGCGCTGGCTGAGGCAGCAGCAACCCACATCGCTCCGAAGTGGTTGGAGGTTAAGGCTGACGCGTTCACCGCAAAGGTTGCAACCCTTCCCGCAAGAGAAGACGTTGACTTTGATTTCAACGAGCAGCTGATCGTCGAGCTTTATTCTAAGTAATTCAGACGGACTCCATGCTAATACACTGCCGTATGGCAGGCGTATTGACCCCGCAACATTTATAACAAATGAAAAGGAGGCTTTTTTGGAATGATTGAGATTGAAAAGCCCAATATCATCACTTCTGATTTGAGTGAAGACGGATCAAACGGCATTTTCGTCGTTGAGCCGCTGGAGCGAGGATATGGCACAACGCTTGGCAACTCGCTTCGCAGAGTCATGCTCGGCTCTTTGCCCGGTGTAGCTGTGACCAATATCAAGATCGACGGTGTGCTTCACGAATTCTCCACAATTCCCGGAGTAACCGAGGATGTCACTGAGATCGTTTTGAATGTGAAGGGAATCACCGCAAAGCTTCATTGCAACGGTCCCAAGACGGTTGTGATCGACGTTATGGGTGAGCATGATATCACCGCAGGCGATATCAAGCAGGATTCCGACATTGAAATTCTCAATCCCGAGCATCATATTGCTACCATCGGCGCAAATGAGCGCTTCTACATGGAGCTGACCTTTGCACACGGTCGCGGATATGTATCTCAGGAGAGAAACAAGCAGCTTCACACGCAGAGCTTGGGCGTTGCAGCCTCTGCTCCCATCGGTACCATTTATACTGACTCGATTTACACGCCTGTGTATAACGTGAAGTATACGGTGGACAACACTCGTGTAGGAAGTAATATCACGGATTATGACAAATTGACTCTTGAAGTATTGACCGACGGAACCATCTCCGCAAGAGAGGCTGTTTCGCTGGGCGCCAAGATTCTCAACGAGCATCTCAACTTGTTTGTGGACTTGTCCGACAGAGCAAAGAAGGCAGAGATCATGGTCGAAAGAGAAGAGACCATCAAAGAAAAGGTTCTTGAGATGACCATTGAGGAACTTGACATGTCTGTTCGTAGCTTCAACTGCTTGAAGCGCGCAGGCATTGACACGGTTGAGGATTTGATCAACCGCACCGAGGAGGACATGATCAAGGTTCGTAACCTCGGTAAGAAATCCCTGGAGGAAGTCATTGCAAAGCTTCACTCCCTGGGTCTGGATCTGAGAAGAGACGAAGAGTAAGATCCGTTGATAACCAACTAATTTATAACAATCGTAAATATCAGAAGGAGGGAATAGAAATGCCCGGAACCAGAAAACTCGGCAGACCTACCGCGCATAGAATGGCTATGCTCCGCGGAATGGTTACCCTGCTGCTTGAGAACGGACAGATCGAGACCACGCTCACCAGAGCGAAGGAAGTTCGTTCCATGGCAGAGAAAATGATTACTCTCGGCAAGAAGAATACTCTTGCAAGTCGCCGTGCAGCTCTTGCATACATTACGAAAGAGGACGTTGTAACCAAGCTGTTCAACGAAATCGCTCCCGGCTATGCAAATCGCAATGGCGGATATACTCGTATCCTCAAGCTCGGCCCCCGTAGAGGTGACGCTGCTGAAATGGCAATCGTTGCTCTCGTTGAGGCTGACGCTGCAGAGGTTGTTGAGGCTTCTGAGAAGTAAGACTCAACCAAAAGACCAAACGGTCTTTCCATAAAGAAGGACACCAAACGCGAAAGCGTTTGGTGTCCTTCTTGCTTTTTAATCGGGAGTCACGGAAATTTGATTGTGAAATTGACGTCGAATCAATTTTTTGAGCAGATCCGTCAAGGGCAAGATCAAAAATCCTGCTGCCAGATTTCCAATTCCGTGTATCACGTCAAAGGGCAATCCGGCGGCAATCCAGGCAAGCATTTGCTTGAAATTCAGTCCAAACATCAGTGCTTGCGCGGGGGCGTAGAGGATTCCAAAAAGAAGTCCGTGTAAGCCGCATATCAGTGGGTAGATCACGAGGGCGACCTTTCTTGGCATCTGGCGTGGCAGAAGCATCGTCACGCCCCACAGGATCGTCCAAATGTAAAGGTAGGGAATCCACCACAGATTAAAGCCCGCATAGAGCCCATTGAGAATGACGTAAACGTAAATGGGATACAATGCCTTTGTGCGAAAGACAAGTGTGTAGCACATGGTCAACATCCCGAGCAGGTGAATGTTTGGCAGCGCTTCCATGATAATCTTGGAACAGAACATCAGAGTGCCTAACAGAGAATACAGTACAAGCTCCTGTGTTCGGGTTCTGTAGGACATCCTTCTGTTTTGGTTTTTATCTTGTGTATGCAAGCTTGTATGTTGCGGATTCGTCAATCGACGTAGAATCAACGCCCGTCATTGCCATTTCGCCGTTGATGTAGAACGCCCAGTAGGATTGATCCACGTCATAGTCGGCGGTAATGCCGTTTACAACCTTGACGTACAAGCCGTACTGACTGTCCTCGCCTGCGATCAGATCGTGCTCCACAAGGGCAGCACCGACCGTCTCTGCGTCGGTGTGAACGGTGAAGGTAACCTTCTGCTCTCCTGCTTCGACCTCAACGACAACCGTTTTGGAGCCTGTTCCGAACTCCTTGTCGGCGCGGTAGGTTGCATTCTCCCAAAGACCTTCCTTCGGGATTTTGGTTTGGCAAGACGCCATGGAAAAAATGAGGATCAGCGCGAGAAAAAGTGTGGTGATGGATTGAATTCTTTGTTTCATGTTGTTATCCTTTCTTGCTTGTTTTCAAAAGGATAAAATAAAAAGTACCCTCCAAAGGGGTACTGACGGTATTGCAAACGGCGTCCTGCCACGCCAAAATGCAGTCAAAGCATAACTCTGACCGAGATACACGTCCCCCCAAGTTGCCCAAGAGACCTTTTATGTGTCACAGAACGATAAGCATTCCGACTTGACCTGCCGCTTGTAAGCAGGAGATACGGTAATGGCTGTTGCTACGGATTCCCACCGCGATTTCCTTATCCCCGAGCACCCCGCCACGCAGGACGCCCGACAACCAATGCAACGTACGCATTGAGATGAACTGTGTTTATTCTTTTGTAAGGATATTATATCATAGAGAAAGGAAGATGTCAATGGTCGCGGATTAATTGATCAAATATTATTGAATAACAATATTGCCCGTTTACCTTGTGAGATTCCCAATATCTCCAATGTGGATCGGATTTGAGAGCCTGAAATATCAAAGGAATGTCTATGTCAGGGTTCCAAGAGGGAATTTGAAATTCAACCAGATCCAACATTCGAGAGTTTTCTATATACATCAGCTTGCCTTCATCTGGCAAAAACTTAATAGACAGAAATCGTTTGTCGTATAAAATTGCAGACGAAAGACAGCAGTCGGTTAGATATTTTATGATTTCTTCTGATCTGTTCATTCTACACCTCATAAAAAATAGATTTTTCATGCAGCGATGGTGTGGGGTACTCGCCTTTGGCGAGGATTTCTCGCCGAGTCGCTTGTGAGCGAGCTCCCAGACGGCTTTCGGCTCAAATGCGAACCCACTTTTGCTTCGCAAAATGGCTTCTTTCCAAGCTCTCCCTCAAAATCAAAAGGACACCGCAGGGTGTCCTTTTGATTTTGGCGGAGGGTGTGGGATTCGAACCCACGTGTCCAAAGGACAAACGGTTTTCAAGACCGCCTCGTTATGACCACTTCGATAACCCTCCGTAAATATGATGCAACAGCGTGCATCATATTTACGGAGCTTCTGAGATGTGGCTCGATGAGCTGTGCTCATCGAAATCCGCTGTCGCTGTCCCCACCCGAAGATCGACAAGCTCGCTTGTCAGGCGTAGGGTGTGGGTATCTTCGCCGCAAGGCGAAATAACCTTCCGTAAATATGATTCATACTGATTGCATGAAGACCACTATATTCTATCACAAACCCAATCAAAAGTCAAGTGCTTTTATCGGGAAATGAAAAAAATGTGTTTTAGAGCGAATCGTACGGACTAAAATATTAAGAGAAGAAAAGCATGGCATGATGCTGTTTATAATCGCCGTATGATGGTATAAAATGCTATAGAATGATTGGGACAGGAGTGATTTTGGTTTGACTGCGAGCAAAAAGAGGGCTCTTATTTTCGGGACGCTAGTGGTGAGTCTTCTGCTGAGCGTGTCGCTTTCGGTGATACTGTTCAGTCGCGTAAATATTTCAAATATTTTTGATAAAAGAACCTCGATTTCCACGACTGCGGAAGAAGATTGGAGTTCTTCGGGGCAGGGCAGCGTTTCGTTTGATTCGGGGCAGGGAATGTTTATCGTGCAATGTGATTCCCCCATCTTTGTGCGGAACGTTTTTCTTGGTGGCACGCTCCCTCAAAACAGCGAAAGCGTTACCGTCTCCTACCGTTCCTCGGCGGACGAGCAGGGCGTGTGGAAGGAGCGCGTGCTTCCTCTTGCGGTCAAAAATGACGATCTCTATTTTGAAGTGAACGATGACGTCTCGGTGATGCGTGTGACGTTCGGGCAAGACGGTGAGGGAGGCGGTTTTGAGATACGGGAGATCACGCTCAACCCGACGAAGCTGAACGTCAATTATCTCCTGCTCTTGCTTTCCTTTTTCTTGCCGTTTTCCTTCATGCTCTTGCTGATAGAGATCGGGTATGACAAAGAGGGGTACTCCAAAATGGCGGTGTCTCTTGTCAAATACCGTTGTCTTTTGATAGATCTGGTATCCAGAGACCTCAAGACCAAGTACCGAAGATCGATCTTGGGGATCCTGTGGAGCGTTTTGAATCCTTTGCTGATGATGCTGGTGCTCACGGCGATCTTTTCGAATATTTTCCGCTTTGACATTCAGGATTTTCCCGTCTATTACCTGACAGGCTACATTTTGTTTAATTTTGTGTCCGAGGCGACAAACTTCTCCATGGTATCCATCATTGGGGCAACGGGGCTGATCAAAAAGGTATATATTCCCAAGATCCTCTTTCCGCTGGAAAAGTGCTTGTTTTCCTTGGTGAACTTTTCCTTTTCCCTGATTGCGGCGGTGATCGTGTTTCTGATCGTTGGGGTGACGCCCAGTCGCACGATGCTATTGTTCTTTGTTCCCGTTTTGTATCTCTTAATTTTTAACCTTGGTTTTGGATTGATTCTTGCGACGGTCAACACCTTTTTCAGAGACGTAGGCTATCTCTACAACGTGTTTGTCACACTTTGGATGTATCTGACCCCTATTATTTATCCCATTACCGCATTGCCTGATTGGATGCAAGGGATCGTGAGGGTCAATCCGTTGTACCATTACGTGGAGTATTTCCGTGCGGTTACGCTTTACAACACACTCCCCACCCTTGGAGACAATCTGATCTGCCTTGCCTATTCCTTGATTTTCTTGTTCCTTGGTGTGACGGTGTTCCAAAAGAAACAGAACAAATTTATTTTCTACGTCTGACAAAGGGGGATGCTGTTTTGGAAGAAACCTATATGATCGAGGTGACGGGCGTCACCATGCGCTTCAATATGCCAAGGGAGAAGGTCGATAACGTAAAGGAGTATCTGATCAAGCTCCTCAAGCATCAGATCCATTACGAGGAGTTTGTGGCGCTTGCCGACGTGACTTTCAAAATCAAGTCGGGAGAGGTGGTTGGGATCGTCGGGCTCAACGGCTCGGGGAAAAGCACGCTTCTGAAGGTGATATCGGGTATTTTAGCGCCCAGTGAGGGCACGGTCAGGACGTACGGGAGCATTTCCCCCATGATTGAGCTTGGCGCGGGCTTTGACATGGAATTGACCGCGCGGGAGAACGTGTTTCTGAATGGCTCGGTGTTAGGCTTCAGAAGAGAATTTCTGACGCAAAAATACGATGAGATCATGGATTTTGCAGAGCTTCGGGAGTTTGAGGACGTTGCGATCAAGAATTTCTCCTCGGGCATGGTCGCAAGGCTTGGATTTGCCATTGCAACCTTGGTCAAACCCGACATTCTGATCGTGGACGAAATCTTGTCGGTCGGAGATTTTCTCTTTCAAGAGAAGTGCGAGAGACGGATCGGGGAGCTGATGAGCGGGGGAACGACGGTCCTGATTGTCTCGCACTCCATCGATCAGATCGAACGACTGTGCAGCCGCGTGATTTGGCTGGAGCGTGGTGTTGTCAAGATGGACCGGGAAACGTCAGAGGTCTGCGCGCAATATAAATTGACGGAAAGGGAATCTTTTTGATTTTGAGATAGGGGCATGAAGAAACCTATGAAAAAGAAAGAACGCGCCGAAAAGGTCGATCTGCGCGCGCTTCAAAAGGAATTGAGAAAGAGCAGGGTGCTCTTGTCGGCGATGGAAAAGCGATATCAGAAGGCGATACAGGAAAGAGATGCACTCCGTGCACAGAAGGAGGCGCTTCAGGCAAGGTACGACATCATTGCCAATTCACAGACGTGGAGAGTTACCTATCCGTTTCGCAGGATTTTGGATATGATAAAGCGTTTGCTCGGTCGCTTTGGCATCTTCAGATTGGCTTGGAAGGCAGCGTCCTACGTTCGAAGAAACGGTCTTTGCGCGAGTCTCCGCAGGATCAAGTTGCGCTACACAGAACGCAAAAAAATGAGGGTATGGAGAGGACTGGATCAGAGCAGGATTACCGCCGGGGAGCGGGAGAAGCAGGAAAAAACGGTCTTTGAAAAGAAGATCCGCTTTAGCATTCTGGTGCCGCTATACAACACGCCCGTTCCGTTTCTTGAGGAAATGATCGATTCGGTCGTGGGGCAGACCTATTCCGAGTGGGAACTTTGCCTCTCGGACGGAAGTGACGGCGATCATGCCGACGTGATGGCAGTAGCCCGAAAGAGAGCGGCGCAAGACGCGAGAATCAAATACCGTAAGCTGGAGAAAAATCTCGGAATCTCCGAAAACACAAACGCGTGTATTGAAATGGCGACGGGAGACTATCTTGCACTGCTCGATCACGATGACGTGCTTCATCCGTCGGCTCTTTATGAAATGATGTGGGGGATTTGCGAGAGGGGAGCGGATTTCCTTTACACCGATGAGATCACCTTTGCAAAAAAGCCTTCAGACGCGTACTGCCCGCATTACAAGCCTGATTTTTCTCCTGATTTGCTCAGAAGCTACAACTATATTTGCCACTTTTCTTGCTTTTCGCGTAAGCTTTTGGAAGCGGTTGGCGGATTCCGCGCGGCGTTTGACGGAAGCCAGGATTACGATATGATTCTGCGGCTGACCGAGCAGGCAAGCTGTATCACCCACATCCCAAAGATTCTTTATTTCTGGCGTGCGCACGTCGGATCGGTGGCGTCTGGAATTTCTGCAAAGCCCTACACGCTCAAGGCGGCAAGGAAGGCATTGGCGGAGCATCTCGCGCGCGTGAATCTCCGTGGCGTGGTGTGCGATTCCAAGGTGCCGTCTACCTATCGCATCCGATACCGCTTGGAGGAAAGACCTCTTATTTCGATTATCATCCCGAACATGGATCACGCGCAGCTTTTGAAAAAATGCATTGATTCGGTGGAAAAACGCACCACGTATTCAAACTATGAGATTCTGATCGTGGAGAACAACAGCAAGAAGCGCAGTACCTTTGCCTATTATAAGACCGTGACAAAGCAGTATGCGAACGTCCGTTTAATCAGGTGGAGAGCGGAATTCAACTATTCCGCCATCAACAATTTTGCCGTGAGGCATGCCAAGGGAGAGTATTTGATCTTTCTGAACAACGACATTGAGATTCTCTCGCCAAGGTGGATCGAGGAGATGCTGATGTTTGCCCAGCGCGGGGACGTTGGGGCGGTGGGAATGATGCTCTATTATCCCGACAACACCGTCCAGCACGCGGGGGTGATCCTGGGAATCGGAGGAATTGCGGGGCATTCTCACAAGTATTTTAGGCGAGGCGAGAGCGGCTATATGTCACGCATGACCTTGGCGCAAAATCTGAGCGCGGTCACCGCCGCTTCCATGATGGTCAGGACGTCGGTTTTTTATGAGGTGGGGGGCTTTGACGAGCAGCTTCGGGTGGCGTTCAACGACGTTGATCTTTGCATGAAGATTCGTAGGGCGGGGTATTTGATCGTCTTCACGCCCTATGCCGAGGCGTATCACTATGAATCCAAGAGCCGAGGCGCGGAGGACACGCCCCAAAAGAGGGCGCGCTTTCAGGGGGAGGTTGAGCGTTTTCGTGAGAAGTGGGGGGACGTTCTGGAGGCAGGAGACCCTTACTACAATCCAAACCTCTCGCTGGCTTTTGAGGATTTTCGTCCGAGCTGAAGTATGGCGCATAAAAAAGGACGGATCTGTGTTCACAGATCCGTCCTTCGTTTATTTGAAGTAATAGAAGAAGCTCCAGTCCTTTGCCTCGAACTCCTCGGGGGTCAGCCATTGCTCGGTCGGCTCGTCAAATTCAAACGCGCCGTCCAGATAATCGGCAACACCGTAGCAATAATAATCCTGAATGTGATAGTAGGTGATGGACAGCTTCCGATAGGGGATCAGGCTGTCTCCCTGCCATTGATAGGCGACCACCGACTCGACCGTCTTCATATCTGCGGCGTCGTAGGTTTTTCCGCGGTAGGAGAGCACCAGCTTTTGCTCGGGAACGACGCCGACTGTTTTGATCTGAGCCAGCGCTTCGCTTTCTTCATACGTGCCCGTGGTGGGATTCCAAAGGTAGCACACCTCGGTGAGAACGTCGCCGTCCTTGTCTACGATCAGCTTGATGTCATTCAATCCGTCAAAGTTGAGATCCATCACGTCCAGTCCGTACGTGTTGTTAAGACTTCCGACCGAGGACTTGGTCTTGACCGTGGTTTTCCAAATTTTATCCCCGTTTTCAAGGACGGAAATCTGTTTTTTTCTCGCGCCGCCGCTCACCACGTAGGTGCGAGTGCCGTCCTCCACCGAATGTTTCGCGCAGGAGGTGAAGAGGAGCGGAAAAAGCATCAAAATGGCAAGGATGAGAGGGAGGAATTTTTTTCTCATTTGAAAAATCCTTTCGGTTGAAAAAATGGAACGGGGAAGACGCGGTGTTCTCGCGTCTTCCCCGAAAAAACAGCTTCGTCTGTAAGCCGGGTTCTGTCTTGAACGGTCATCAATCTTCGCACCCCGTTACCGGAATGCTTCGGGGGAGATCCCCGTGCCACCTCGGAGCATATGCCGGACAGGCACTCGGTTGAGGTGTTGCTTCGGATAGGGTTTACAGCGGACTCACGTTGCCGTGAGAACGGGTGAGCTCTTACCTCGCCTTTCCATCCTTACCGCATAAGCGGCGGTCTATTTCTGTTGCACTTTCCCGACGGTTACCCGTGGCCGACGTTATCGGTTATCCTGTCCTGTGAAGCCCGGACTTTCCTCACGGTAATACCTTGCGGCAACATACCGCGCGACCGTCCGGCGAAGCTGTGCAATCATTATACACGAAAAAGCTTGATTTGTCAAGCGTTTTCCACGTTCTCTGCCTCGTCCTCTTTGATTTTTAATATTTTACGGACGGTGGGGAAGCGGAAGATCAGAATAGCGCCCACAACGGTCAGAACTGTTTCGGGAAGCATATATCCGCCGTTGTAAACCAGCGAATAGAGGACGGGTCGATTGATCCATTCCTGACCGAATGCGACGAACTCTGCAAAATTCGCCCACAGGATGATGCCTGCCAAAAAGTGAATCAAGAAGCGCAGAACACAGACCAGCGCAATACCTGCGATCATGCCCCAAACGCCTTTTTTCTTGAAGATTCCTGCCAAGCCGAGCACAGTGAAGGCAAGGATATAGTCAAGCAGAAGGGAGCCGATGAGCATCACGGGGGTCAGTCCCCAAGCGAATACGCCGCCCTGCAGGATCTGAAACCAGGAAAAGCAGAATGCGCTGCCCAGACCCCAGCCGATTCCGTGCTTGATGGATACGATGCAGATGGGGAGCATGGAAAAGAGCGTGACCGAGCCGCCGAAAGGAAAGAGGGGGGCAAGGAAGGGCTCGAGGAGGAGCTTGCTTGCGATGCTGAGTACGACCGCGAGGGCGACCATGATCGCCGATTCGCAAAGGATGTGGATGCGTTGACTTGTTTGTTTCATTTTTGAAACCTCCTAAAAAAATTTAACCGCACGAAATCTCCGTGCGGTTAAGAATTCAGGAGCGGCATTGCCACACCCAAAGAACACAATCTTCCTACGCCGGTATTATCCGTATCAGGTTTAAGGGTTCGGCAAATGCCATCTCAGCCTTCCGACAAGCGGTCAGCACCCCCGATTTATGCGGTTATGATGTTGTTCCTCTTTGGGAACAGGGTCATTATAGCACAGGTTAGTCTGTTTGTCAATGGGATTTTTGAAAATTCCAAATGAATCAGAAATCGGTGTTCGCGCCGATCTTTCTGATGTCCGAAACGGTTGCCAGTACCTTCTCGTTGACCACCATATCGTCAAAAAGCTTTTCGCACTCTTCCATAAACAGCTCCTGCACGAGACCGGAGATAAAGTTCTTGAACCAAACCTCGTTTGCGGCAAGATCGTAGGCCTTTGGCGTGGGATCATACTTCATGATGATGTGATATCCTGCGGCGTCAGATGTGATCTCGGTAATCTCGCCTGCCTGCATCGTTTCAAAGCTTTCAATGATATCGGAGAAATACGCCACGTCGCTTCCCATTGCCGCGTAATCCAGCGTCTTTTGGAGATAGTAGCCGTCGGTGTAGATCTCGGTGCCGCCGTCTGCATTGTGCTCGGCGATCGCCGCCTCAAACTGTGCCACGGTACAGCCTGCGAGAGAAGCAAAGAGTTCTTGTCCCTTTTGCTTTTCCTTGGCGATTTCATCCTCGGTCATGTCCTCTGTTTTGGCTTCGCCGTTCTGATCCAATTCATAGCTGCGAATGCCGTTGACCTTATCGTAGGCGATATATTTCTGATCGGTCTGGGTTGTGTAGTAGACATCGTCACCATTGGAGTCGGTAATGGGAAGTCCGTTTTCGTCAACACCGAGATAGCCGTTTTTGATGTCGTATGCGATCTCCCCCGTCGTGGTATCCTTGACGTAGTAGATCTCCTCACCGTTGGCATCCGTTCTGTAAACGTACTTGAAATAGGGAATGAAGATCTGCTTGAAGCGCACGTAGGCGTCATTCAGATACTCATCCTTGATGGTGTCACCCAAAAGTGAGCCTTCGGATCCGTACAGCGCGTCTTTGACGGCGCTGACCTTCATTTCCATCAGATACATCTCGCGGAGAAGCTTATAGTTGACACCATATTGAGAAAGCTCTGCGTTAAGCTTAGTCTTGGAGCCGTCGTATGCCTCCAGGATTTCCTTCAGATCTGCGTCGATCTGATCAGTCTGCTCCTTTGAAAGCGTCAGTCCCATGCTGTCAAACAGCCAAAGTACTGCGGTATAGGTCTTGCTGTTTTCCAGCGTCAGATCGGCGTAGTATTCTCCAAGCGTCTGGAAATCGGTTCCGTTGAACTTATCCTTTTGGTCAAAGAAGGAATCCTGAACGTAGGAAACGCCGTTTTGAGAGTAGCTTTCAGAGGCTAAAACACCCTTCCAGCGGCTCAGGAGAAAATCATAGTGGTTGACGGAAAAGCTGACCTTGCAGCCGTCCTTGTTGAGGGTGATGAGTGCTTTTCCCTTGCCTGAGCAGGCGGAGACGGAAAGCAACAGCATGACCGAAGCCAGGATCAGCGTGACGCTTTTTACAAAAATGGAAATCGATCTTTTTTTCATGTTGAGATCCTTTCTTTTATCTAAGTTGCAGAGGGGGTATCGGTTTGTTGATAGAGGGAGAGGCAAGCCTGTGTGCGTTCCAACGCCAGCTCGCGTTTCTGAAGTCGCAGGCAGAGATGGCAATCACCCGACATGATGATGCGAAGCTGACCCTTGAGGGCATCCGCCACGTCCGACCAACGGTCGATATCCACCTCTTGCGGATAGATGTGAACCTCGTTGCCGTATTGTCGGATTGAGGTGATTCCGCAGGCGATCGCGGTGGAGTGGATCAAGGAGATGCGAAGCAGATTTCGCGTCTCGGTCGGCAGATTGCCGAATCGGTCTACCAGCTCGTCCGTGACGTCCATCAGATCCTCTTCGGTTGCAATCAGCGCGATCTTTTTGTAGAGCGCCATGCGTTGCGCGGGGAAGGGAACGTATCGCTCGGGGATAAAGGCGTCGAAGTCCATGGAGACCGTACATTCGATCTCGGACTTTTCCGCCTCGCCCTTTTCCTCAAGCACCGCGCGGTTGAGAAGCTTGATATAGAGATCGTATCCCACGGCGTCGAGATGCCCGTGCTGTTCTGCGCCGAGCAGGTTTCCCGTTCCTCGGATCTCCATGTCGCGCAGAGCGATCTTGAATCCTGCGCCAAATTCCGCGTACTCGCGAACCGCCTCCAGTCGCTTTTGCGCGACCTCGGGGAGTGCTTTGTATGCAGGGTATGTGAAATAAGCGTATGCGCGTCGAGCGGATCGACCCACCCGTCCGCGGATCTGGTGAAGCTGGGAGAGTCCGAGCTTGTGTGAGTTGGAAACGATGAGCGTGTTGGCGTTTGGAATATCAACACCCGTTTCGATGATGGTGGTGCAAACCAAAATATCGATCTCGCCGGCGAGCATCTGCTCCCAGATCTTCTCCAGCTCATCCTTATCCATTTTTCCGTGTCCGACCGTGATGCGCGCCTCGGGGATCGCTTTGGCTACTGCCGCCGCGACCGAATGAATGTTTTCTACGTTGTTGTGCAGATAGAATACCTGACCGCCGCGTCGCAGCTCGCGTCGGATCGCTTCCTCAATGATGAGGGGATCCTCCTCCAGCACGTACGTCTGTACGGGAAGGCGATCGACGGGGGCGTCGTCCAAAATCGAGATGTCCCGAATGCCTCCCATCGCCATGTTCAGAGTGCGGGGAATGGGGGTCGCCGAAAGTGAGAGAACGTCCACGCCCTTGGTGGCTTGCTTGAGCTTTTCCTTCTGCGCCACGCCAAATCGCTGCTCCTCATCCACGATCACAAGTCCCAGATCGTGGAACTCAACGTCCTTGGAGAGAATGCGATGCGTACCCACGAGAATATCCAGCTCTCCTCGCTTGAGGCGTCGCAGGGTCTCTGCCTGTTGCTTGGGTGAGCGGAAGCGCGATACCATCTCCACGTTGACAGCAAAGCTTCGCATACGGCTGAGAATGGTCTGATAATGCTGAAGTGCCAGAAGGGTGGTGGGAACCAGAAGCGCAACCTGCTTGCCTCCCAGCACCGCCTTGTACGCCGCGCGGAGCGCGACCTCGGTTTTTCCGTAGCCTACGTCGCCGCAAAGCAGACGGTCCATGGGGGCAGCCTTCATCATATCGTCCTTGATCTCATTGATGGCAGAGATCTGACTTTCGGTTTCCTCGTATTCAAAGGCTTCCTCAAAGGATTTTTGATAGCTGTCGTCGGCAGGGAAGGCATGACCGGGAAGACGCATCCGCTCGGCATAGAGCTGAATGAGATCCTTCGCCATTTCCTTCACGGCTGCCTTTGCGCGGCTCTTGGATTTTTTCCATGCCTCGCCCCCCATCTTGGAGAGCTTGACAAGCCCGTCGTCCGAATGCGCGCCGATATATTTGCCTACTTTATCGAGTTTTTCAACAGGAAGGAAAAGCTTATCACTTCCCGCATACTGAATTCCGATATAGTCTCTCGTGATGCCGTTGCAGGTCATGGTCTCGATTCCCGTATATCGACCGATACCGTAGGTCTCGTGTACCACGTAGTCTCCCGCCTCCAGCTCGGCGTAGGAGAGAATATCCTTGCTGTTTTTCTTCTTTTTCTTTTTCCTGAGAATGCTTTTGCCCGAAAGATTGAGCGCGCCCACTCTCGTCTCGGGATTCATGGACAGGATCGCGATGCGAGGGCTTGACAGTTCATATCCCGGGATCAATCCTTGATGCACGACAGAAACGCTTCCCGAGGGCATTTTCTCAAGGCTCTCGGGCGCGTCGATAACCGCGTATCCGTCGCTCTGCAGAGCCTCGGACAGGACCTTGGCGGTGGTTTCGTTTTCGGGAAGGACCAGGCATCGGTATCCCGCCTTGACGTATCCGTCAAGATCCTCCGAAAAGAGCTGACTGTTATCGGCATAAGAGACCGTGTGCCTTGTGCGGAATCCGAACAGTCCCGACAGTCGCTTATCGGAAACGCGGTAGGCGATGGAATCAATATGAACTGTTACACACCTGTCGCAGAAGATCTCGAACGCCGAGACGGGCTTGGCGTATTCGGTGTATTTTGGGGAAATCGTTCCACCCTCCAAAAGCTCAGTCACCGTTTGGTTCAAATGCCATTCGGATGCGCGAAGACGCTCGGTGATGGCGTTCGTGCCGCGCAGAAGCAAAAGACTTTTTTCCTTGAAATAGTCGAGAAGGGAAGCCTTTTCCTCGTAGATGAGCGTCACGTATTTATCCAGGAACATGATCTCGCTACCACTGGTGATCGCCGACTCTACGGCGGCGCGTTCGCGGATCAATTCTTCCATGGCTTGCTCGTTCTTGGTCGACTTGAACTGCGCGGAGATCGCTTTCTTCAGTCGCTCCAGCGCGTCGGTGTCACAGAGCAATTCGCGCGCGGGCGGGAACTCTGCCGAGTGAATGCTTTGCGTCATGCGCTGCGTTTCGGGCTCAAAGAGCCCCATGCGATCGATTTCCTCGCCAAACAGCTCGATACGGAAGGCGTAAGAGCCGTTCTTGACGTCGCCGTCGCGGTCCAGGAATACGCCGTAGGGCGGGAAGACGTCAATGATGCCGCCTCTCACGGCAAACTGTCCGGGACTGTCTACCAGATCCACGCGCACATATCCTGCCGCCGTCAATTTCTTTGCCAGGTCACGCGGCTCGATCTCGTCCTCCTCCTGAATGGAAATGGTAGATTTCTTCAGGATCTGCGGGGGAACGGTGTAGCCGAGTGCCGCGTCGGGGGTGCTGATGACCACGTCGTAGTCTCCGTTTTGGAGCCCCGACAACACCTTTAGCCTCTCATGCTCGTACTCATGGGAGGCAATCATGTTATAGAAGGTCAGGTCTCTTGCCATGTAGAAGCCGGTGCGAAGTCCGAACCTCTCCAGAACACCGCAAAGACGGATGCAGTCCTTTTCCTCGGGGCAGATCATCAGCGCGCAACCGCCTCTCGCCTTTGCCGTATCCTCGAGAAGGGAAACGATCAAGGCGTCCGACGCGCCGTCGCAAAGACCGCTGGCGAGGATCGGAAGGGGATTGACTCTGAAATTTTGCTCTACCGTTCGGAGGAGCTGCCTGTATTCGGGATCCAGACGGATCCCAGCCGTTAGAATATTCATCATTCTCCTTTTTCGGTTGCAGGGGAAGTGGGAATCAAGGGATAAGAATTACAATGCTGAACGGCGTTGTCGAATTGATCCTTCAGGATCAGGCGGATCCCCTCCTCGGCACACCCGATCGCGCCGCGGAGAAGCTCCATTTCGGATTTTGAAAAATTGGAAAGCACCCAGCTTGCCAGATCGTAATCGGGATGCGGCTTTGCGCCGACTCCCATGCGAAGGCGAGGGAAGTTTTCGGTCCCAAGACGCTCGATGATGCTTTTGAGCCCCTTCTGACCGCCTGCGCTTCCTTTGCGGCGCAGACGAAGCTTGCCGGGAGCAAGACTGATATCGTCAGAGATCACCAGAATGTGATCGGAGGGAATCTTGTAGAATGCCGCCGCCTCGGATACCGCCACGCCCGATTCGTTCATATAGGTCATGGGCTTGAGCAGGAGCACGCGGCTCTCCCCGATCGTCACCTCGGTTGTCAGGGCGTGAAACTTCATGCGGTCAATGTGCGCGCCAAGACGGTCTGCCAGCGCGTCCACCGTAAGGAATCCCGCATTGTGTCGCGTGTTGCGGTATTCCTCTCCGGGATTGCCCAGTCCTACGATGATCCAGGAGATGGGGGCCTGCGGTGTATTTTTATTGGAAGAAATTTGACGAAAAAGCTCAAAAATATCAGCCATGTGGGAAATCCTTTCCAAAGACGCCAAAAGGAGCCGATTTTTTTACAGACAGGGGGATCGCTGTAAAAAATCCGCTTCCGATGTGGATTTTATTCTTGCAATATTATACTATAAAAAGGGTTTAGTGTCAAACAGATTTTGTGAAAATCAACTTTTGTTCACGAAATGTTTACATATTCGGCGCGTTTTCAACGTTCAAAACACTAGACAAAAGGGTGAAAAATATGGTATAATAGCGTGGTACTGTGAATGTCGCATGCTTGGGACAGCCTTTTTGCGCGCCCACAGTTTGAACATGCCAAAAAATTTTCTATATAATGGAGGATCACAACCTATGGCAAAGAAGTATTGCTACCTGTTTACCGAAGGCAACGCATCCATGCGTGAGCTGCGCGGCGGTAAAGGCGCAAACCTTGCAGAAATGACCAACATTTTCAAGGAGAAGTTCCCGGATAGAAACCCTGTTCCTCAGGGCTTCACCATCTCCACCGAGGCTTGTACTCAGTATTACGAAGACGGCCGTCAGATCAATGCTGACATCATGGCTGAAATCAACGAGTACATTGTTAAGATGGAAGAGATCACCGGCAAGAAGTTCGGTGACAAGGAGAACCCCCTGCTTGTTTCCGTTCGTTCGGGTGCTCGCGCATCCATGCCCGGTATGATGGATACCATCCTCAACCTCGGCTTGAACGAAGAAGTTGTTGAAGTAATGGCAACGAAGTCCGGCAACGCTCGTTGGGCTTACGACTGCTACAGAAGATTTATCCAGATGTACTCCGACGTCGTTATGGAAGTTGGTAAGAAGTACTTTGAGGAGCTGATCGATGAGATGAAGGCGAAGAAGGGCGTTACCTTCGACGTTGTGCTCACCGCTGAGGACCTCAAGGAGCTGGCTAACCAGTTCAAGGCAGAGTACAAGTCCAAGATCGGAAGCGATTTCCCCTCCGATCCTAAGGAGCAGCTGATTGGCGCTGTTAAGGCAGTATTCCGTTCTTGGGATAACCCCCGTGCAAACGTTTACCGCCGTGACAACGATATCCCCTACTCTTGGGGTACTGCAGTTAACGTGCAGGCAATGGCATTCGGTAACATGGGTGACGACTGCGGAACCGGTGTTGCATTTACCCGTGACCCCGCAACCGGTGAGAAGAAGCTCATGGGTGAGTTCCTTGTGAACGCACAGGGTGAGGACGTTGTTGCAGGTGTTCGTACGCCTATGCCTATCGCTGAGATGGCGGACAAGTTCCCCGCAGCTTACGCACAGTTCCGTGAGATCTGCCAGATCCTCGAGAACCACTATCACGATATGCAGGATATGGAGTTCACCGTTGAGAACGAGAAGCTCTATATGCTCCAGACCCGTAACGGTAAGAGAACCGCTCAGGCAGCTCTCCAGATCGCTGTTGACCTGGTAGCAGAGGGTCACAAGACCAAGGCTGAGGCTGTTCAGATGATCGACCCCAGAAACCTTGACACGCTCCTCCATCCCCAGTTCAATGCAAAGGCATTGAAGGCTGCTACTCCTATGGGCCGCGGTCTGGGTGCATCTCCCGGAGCTGCTTGCGGACAGGTTGTATTCTCCGCTGAGGATGCAGTTGCTTGGAACGAGGCAGGCAAGAAGGTCGTTCTGGTTCGTCTTGAGACCTCTCCCGAGGACATCACCGGTATGAAGGCTGCACAGGGTATCCTGACTGTCCGCGGCGGTATGACCTCTCACGCAGCCGTTGTTGCTCGTGGTATGGGTAAGTGCTGCGTTTCCGGATGCGGCGAGATCGCTATGGACGAGGAGAACAAGAAGTTCACTCTGGCAGGCAAGACCTACAATGAGGGTGATTGCATCTCCATTGACGGTTCCACCGGTAACATTTACGATGGCTTGATTCCTACCGTTGACGCAGAGATCTCCGGTAACTTCGGCATCATCATGGGATGGGCTGACGAGTTCCGTACTCTGAAGGTAAGAACCAATGCTGATAC
>JAZSBE010000075.1:0-23809 GCA_045602215.1 Eubacteriales bacterium
CACGGTGATCGGCGCGGGAAGCGTGGTGACCAAAGACATCCCCGCAAACGTGGTTGCCGTCGGAAATCCCTGCCACGCGCTTCGCCCCATCGGAGCACGCGACCGCGTGTGCTACTTCAAGGACCGCGCGATCGACTGGGAAGAAATCGAGCGCAATCAGACGTAACAAAAAATCCCTTTCTCAAACCGAGAAAGGGATTTTCTTTATGCCGTTTTATTTTTTGTTCTTCTTTTTGAAGATCAGGGAACGGAACAGAATCACGTTCATTGCAAGGAAGAACACCGCGAAGATAATCAAGGTCAAGACGGGCTTCTTGGGAGCCAGCGTTGCCAGGAGCATCATGGGGAAACCGAACACGATCGCGGGCAGGGTCTGATAAACCAGATTGTCGGACGCGGGTGTCTCAAACGTTCCGTCCAGCTCGCGGAGCAGAATAATACCCGTGCTCGCGGTACCGGTGAGCATTCCGTACATAGCAAGGAACTGCTCCTCGGAGTACTCCTTGAAGAGGGTGCGCGCAACGATCAGATTGTATACGTATGTAATAATCAGTCCGACCACGCCGAGAACCAGCAGGATCGCCCAGTATCTTCCGAGAATGTCCAAGCGGATCGCCGCAACACCTGCAACCACCATCAGATCAAAGAAGAAGTTGCTTGCGCGCGTCATGAGAAAATCGTTGGTCTGCTTTCTGCGAATGACCTTTTTCTTGTGCAGCAGGTTGACGATAGACTTCATGATCGTTGCAACCAAAACGCCGAGCAGGAAGTTGAATCCGAAGATTACCGATCTCATGCCGGGGAGAAGATCGCCAAGAACGTTCATCAGGATGTAAACGAAGAAATACGCAACGCAGATATACGCGATCTGCACGGTCATCTTATCCATGCTTCCCTGCATGGGGATCTCGTCGTTGCCCTGAATGGTCTCGAGCTTGAGCTCCTGATCCTCGCCGCGCTTCACCTCAACGCGTCCGCGGCGTCTGATGATATTCAAATGAATGACGCCTCCGATCGCCGCGCTGAGGAAGCCCATTGCCGCAACCGTCAGACCAAAGCTCTTTCCGCCAACGAATCCGTGATCCGTTTCGTAGATGTTACCGTAGTTCATCGCCTGTCCGCTTCCCTGACCGAAGCCAAAGGGCAAGAGGATTCCCGAAACGTCGAACAGGTCGGGCATGATCAGCCACGCCGCAAACATGGTGATGCCCATTCCGAACAGAGCCTGAAGCAAATAGGTAGCAACCGTCGTCACGCCCGAATCAAAGATCTCGGTCGCGCGCTTTTTTCCAAAGCCGTTTTTCGATCCCTTGAAGGCAGAGGCGATAAATCCGAGTGCCAAGCAGTGGTAGGTCAAAATCTCCAGCGTGGACGCGCCCGAACCGCCAAACAGAGCGGTGTTGAACATCTCATCCCCCGTGATCCACTTGTAAACGGCGGAAATCAAAAGCAGGATCAAACCACCGAGTACCGACGTGGGAATCAGCGAATATTCGAGAGGGCGGATCAATTTTTTCAGCATATTGGCAACCATCAACGCGCCAAGCAATACGCAGAACAGCAGCACGCTGCCCCATACCTTAAAGTCCCAAAAATTTTCCATCTTCATCCTCCTCGGTCAGATTTTTATAGCGATAGTAGAAATTCATATACTTAAGGGCGTTCAGTCTCTCGGTGCCCTTGATCTGATAAACTGTTTCACCGTGGTAGATGTTAAGCTTGTTTTTGCCCAGCACCGTCACGACGCCAAGCTCCGAGAAGGGCAGAACCAATTCCTTCTCCGTCCCCTCGTCAACCACAAAGCGGTCTCCGTAAAGACGCCAGGAGGCACCCTCTCGCAAAAGGTTCTTTCCCTGATACAAGATCACCTCGGAAAGCTCCACACGGTCCTCGTACAAGAGAACGTCTGTTTTCTCTGTGTAATCCAATCCGTTGACAAAGTCGATCTGATAGCGATACCACTCGGTAACGGTGGAAAAGGGAAAATCGCCGTCGACTCCCTCCAGCCTTTTGTCCGAGCGATAACGGATCTTCTTTCCGCACTTCTTACAGGAGATCACGTTCCCCTCGCTCTCAAACTCCGAAAGTCCGCAATCGGGACAGACGTAGATCGCGCGCTCGAGATACTCTGCGCTCTTTTTGTGGAAATATTGCTCCTCGATCTGATACTCATCGACGTAAAGCTCACGGCAGATGCGCTCGTAAAGCTCGTCGTCGGTCATTCCCTTGTATTCCTCCGGCTCCATCACATAGGACACACCGCAACGCACGGTACCCCTTCGTATGACGTCGCTCCATCTGGGCTGTACGCCGTAGCCGCCTTCGATCTTGTAAAAGGCGATGGGCATTCGGAGAAATCGGATCAGGCTGACGATAGATGGCTTGATATACTCGGTCACGCCGCTGTAGGTGCGGTTCCCCTCGGGGGCAATCGCAATCGTGCCGCCCTCCTTTGCCACACGGGCGCAGTTGATGACGGCTCTTGCATCGTTGGTCTGCTTTTTGATCGGAATGGGGGCAACGAGATAACGCAAAAGATCGGACACGCGCCCCATAGAGAAAATGTCCTCACTGGCAACGTAGTAAACCGGTCCCTTGAACGCCATACCCACAAAGAACTGGTCAAATCCCGTCTGATGGTTATAGAGAACCAGATAGGGCCTGTCTCCCTGCTCCTTGAATTTTCTGACCTTGATTCCGTACTTGACACGGCAATAAGGATAGAGGATGACGTACGCCACGTTCCTCACGATCGCGTGTCTTGGGCGAATCCATTTTTTCTTCTTGTTTGGTTTTTTTGATTCCATAGAAGCCTCTTTCGTTCTTGTTTTTTACATAAATCAACAAACAACCTTCGCCATTTTATATCATTATATCGTAGAATTGTGACAATGCTGTGAATTTTCAAAAAGTTTTTTAAGTTTTGTTAAAAAACATGAAAACATACAACTTCAGAACGCAGAAATCCGCAGAGACGGTTGATTCTCTGCGGATTCTGTGCTATAATAGGTTCAGATTCAGGACGTAAGCGTTGAGAGGATCTCCGCCCAGACCGCTTCATCCTGCGCGGTCATGCGATTCCAGTCAAATTTTGATACGAACGCGCGTTTGGCGCTCTCCTCTGCAAGACCGCCCCGTTTGGCTTCCCTTTTCAGCTCTGCCAGATACGCGTCCTTATAGCGGACGGCATCCACGGTATAGTTGGGATTGTGCCCCTTGCCGTTCACCTCTAAAAAACGGATGTTCTCTCGGTTGCCAAGTGCCTTTTTCAAAACGCGGAAATGTGCCTTGCTATGCACCACACGGTCATCGGCGGAATGGATCACCAAAGCCTTGCCGCGGTACTCCGAAAGGCTCTTCTCGGCAGCGTAATCCGCAAAATCGGGATTCGCCTCATGCTCCAGATCGCGCATTCTCTGATAGTAGGGCTTCATAATGCCGCCAAAGGTCTGTTTGAGCATCCGATCCACCGACAAAAAGCCGGAAATCGCTACCACGTGCGTAATTTCGGGATGCAGGGCGGTAATATTCAGGGTGGAATAGCCACCCCAGCTATGCCCCACCACCGAAAAGGTATAGGCGGAAAACCTCGGATCCTTTTCCAGCACAGACAGTGCTGCGTGCAAGTCTGCAAGAGATTGCGCAAAACCATTGATGTGAGCTCCCTCCGATTCCATACACCCCGTATGATCGTAGGCAAACACAAGGTATCCGTCGCGCGCCAGCCGCTCGATCTCCTTCATATAGGATCGGTGTCCGCCCCCCATGCCGTGATCGAACACGACCATGCGGTAGGGCTTTGGCGAATCGTAGTGATAAAAATAGCCCTGCAGACGCTCGCCCTTCTGATTTTCAAACGCATACGGCTCCTTTTTCAGCCCCGAGAAATCGTCTGCCGAAAAATAATATGCAGTTCCCATATCATCGCAACGGACGCGAACCGCCTTCCCAAAGGCTTCCTCAACCTGTTTTTCAAAAATCATCGTATTCCTCCGACCAAAATTCATTTCATCATAGCGATAGTATACGCAATTTCAAAGCCGTCATACAAACTCACCGCATCCAATCCCACGGCTCGCCCGACGGCTCATAGCACACCGTCTGCGAAGCATTCTCCCGATCGGTGGGAATTTCGATCCGATGGCACACCAGGGAGATCCCGCTCTTTCCGTGCCCGCCGTATTTTCGGTCCCCCAAAAGAGGGAGCTTTCTTGATGCAAACTGCACGCGGATCTGATGCGTTCTTCCGGTGACGGGCTGAACCTCGATTAGTGCCAGTGGCTCTCCCGTTTCGGGGTGCGTCGCGTTTTTGAGCACCCTGTACCGCAAAATCGCCTCCTTGACACCGTTTCTCTTGCGATCCACGACAAAGACCTTGTTTCTTTTCCGATCGTAAAACAAGAGATCGCAAAGCTCTCCCTCGAAAGATTCGGGAATCCCCTCGGTCACGGCAAGGTAGGTCTTCTTCATTCTACCCTCTCGCACGTCCTCCGAAAGACGCGCCGCGCACGCGCGGTTCTTGGCGTATACCGTCACGCCACCGACGCCGCGATCCATTCGGTGGATCACACCGATGTAGCCGCCGTTTCGCTCTGCCAAAAGATCCCCCAAGCCCGTTCCGTCTCCGACCTGCTCCGAAACCAGCTCGGCAGGCTTGACGACCGCCAGATAATCCTTCGTTTCCAATAAAATTTCCATATACTTTCCTTTTCTTATTACCGTATTACAAAAAGGAGATCAAAATGATTCAGGATCCGCTCAATCAAGCTACCCTTTCACGCGCCCTTGAGCCTCTGTCCCAAGACTTGCAAATACGTGTGCTCGATTCCTGCGATTCCACGAACACCGTCGCACGGGAGTTGGCACTTGCGGGAACCGACGCAGCCCTCGTCGTTGCCAATCGGCAAACGGCAGGACGCGGACGCATGGGCAGACAGTTTTACTCCCCCGAGAACATGGGCGTTTATTTTTCGATTCTGTTCCCCACTCATGACGAGTTGTCCGAGGCTCTTGGCATCACCTGCGCCACATCGGTCGCCGTGATGCGCGCCATCAGAAGCAAAACGAGTCTGCAAACCGAGATCAAATGGGTCAACGATCTGCTTCTGAACGGCAAAAAGGTGTGCGGGATTCTGACCGAGGCCGTCACCTTGGGAGAAAGGAGCTGGCTGATCGTTGGGATCGGCATCAACCTGCGTCCCGCCCAGTTCCCAAAGGAGCTGGCGGAAACAGCCGGCAGCTTAAATCAAGCCACGCTTCCGCGCGCCGAGCTGATCTCCGAGATTGTGAGGGAACTGCTCCCCTATCTGAGCAGTCCGAAAAATCGCGTCTGGATCGAGGAATACCGACAATTCTCCTGCGTCCTCGGGAAAGAAATCCTTCGCATGGAAAACGGAATTTCCACACCGTGCCGCGCCGAATCCATCGACGACTGTGGCAGACTGACCGTCCGCCATACAAACGGAAGTTTGGAAACCCTGCAAAGCGGAGAGATCTCGATCAGATTTTAGAAGCAATCGCCCAAAGGGGCTGAGACAAATGCAAAGCGCATCTGCCTCAGCCCCTTTTTTCGTTACGGTTCTTGCTTGCGTTTTGCAATCCTATTTCAAACCGATCTCACACGGGTTTTGATTCATCGTCCTCATCCTCGGAGGAAGAAGGCTCGTTTGTTGATTCTTCAACCTCACCCTTGGCAGAAGGACTCGAATTGCTCGATCCACCCCTCACGAGAATCACGATTCCCTTCACGCCTCGGCGGACCACGTCTGCTAACCGCTTGCGGTGAATGATACACAGAATCGATCCCACGAGAAGCACAATGCCCAGAAGTCCAATCACAACCACACGGATCACAAGGGTTCCCTGGTAATCGTCAGCAGCCAGAGCAACCTTGGGATAAGCCGTGAAGACTGCGGTAAAGACGGGATTGCGCTGATTGCGGTCAACCGCCTTGTTCCAAACCTGCGGAGACCATCCGTCAAAGGAATAGGTATAGGAATCATCCTCCGCCTTGGTAGGATCCTCGGGGAGAACGATCAAATCCTCGAAGAAGAGATCCATTTCCCGATATACCTGCCCTTCAACCTCAAAGGTAATGTGGAAAACGATACGCTGGGCGATGAGTTCAACCGAAACGGGGTCTGCCGGCATCACAAACTGTACCCCAACCTGCTCGCGCGTGCCATCCGAATAAATCAAGGTTGCACCCACGATTTCGTATCCGTAATCACATTTCACCGAAGAAAGATCAACGGTCTCACCGCCAACCACAGTCGTCCCGTCCTTCTCGCTGTAATCGCTCTTTCCGGACGGATCGGTGACCTGCAGGATGTATTTCGGACGATACAGCACACGGTCGCCGCTCTGCATCGAAAAGACCAGCTTGCTCGCATAACCGACGCTATCCATCTCGGTCTCGGATGCTTCGGCCGCAAGATACACGACGCCGATCACGCGATCAAAGGAAGGCCGACGCACGGCAACGTCCAAAGAAAGCTGCGGATCGTATGAATAGAGCTTGGTCATAAAGTCCAGTTGATAATATATTGCGCCGTCTGTAGCACGCCGCTCTTCGACCAAGGAAAGCTTTGCGCACTTGCCCGCACGCAAAACCTGAATCTGCTCTGCCGTAAAGGTGACCGAAAAGCCATCCCAAACGATTTCCAACTGTTTTTCCATTTCAGCTGCATATTCCAGAGCATCGGATATCTGCAAAAGACTTTGGGTCGGCTTCAGGCTCACGGCGTTTGAGGTATGCTCCACCGCGCAGACCGAGCCGTCTCCGTGCTTTGCAATCGGAATCGCCGAATATTTTGCCCGATAGGTAAGCTCGCCCTTCACGGAGCTGCTCGGCGTTTCATTCCAGCCATCAAAGCGATAATAATACTCGCTTGGCGCAACCTGAACGGGAATCGAAGAAGCATCCGCAGGATATCCGTAGGTCACCCACGTTACGATCTCGTGCTCTCCGTTAAGCCCGTAGATCCACGTCACCCGATATTTCGGACGGACTTCCTCATAAAGCGCTTGATAGGTCGCGTCCCCTTGCACGGGAACAAGATCAGATAACCATCCTCGGAACACAAAGGAGATCTCCCCTTGCTTGGGAAGCTCGGTCGACACAGGGCAAACGGGGATCTGGCCGTAATGATAATTTTGGGATTCCGTCTTTCCGCCAACAATCCAAGTTATGGTATAACTTCTGGGGGTTACGTCGTAATCCGCCACGACGTCCCAATCTCCCTTTATGTCAAGCGCGCACAGCTGCTCGGTCGAAAGATGCTTGGAAACAAGCTCGGGATATCGGGTCTCAAAGTCCTCACCGCTCACCAACCATCCACGGAATCTGTAGAAGGCGTTGATCGCGTCACCCTCCCGCTCCCGTTCGGGAATTTCATCGGCATACTGCTTGAGCGAAAACATCTTGTCTACGAGGATCTCTCCAACCTTGGTTCCGTCCGAGTAATAGAACGTCACAACGTTCACCGCTTGGAAGGAACGCTTGCAGGATACGGTTTGCGTAAGCTTCAGCCTCGTATTCTGTCCGCTCGGCACTCTCTCCGTCAAGGTGCCTTTCCGACGCTCCTCAGCCAACGCGCGCTCCACCGACGTCAGGGACGGCTCTGCCACATAAGTCGGCTCCTCACACGCATCTGGCTGTGCTCCGGGATTCTCCACAGCCTTGGGCGCGGTCGGTTTCGTCACAGGGGCGGGAACCAATGGCTTTGTCAGTGTACTGTCATAGTCCGGATCTCCGGGATGCTCCACTGGCTCCATCTGCCCCTCCGGCAACTTCATTTCTGTTTCGGGCATCGTAACCTTTTTGGGAGACGCAAGATTTGTGTCGGTCGGAAAGAGCACATCGGGCAGAAGCTCGTTCAGGGCCTTCTGACCCTTGGAGGAATATTTCAATACCCAGTTCGGATCCATCGTTACCGAATCGTCTAATGCGGTATACAGCGCATAGGTCTGGGCAACCATCATCTGAACCTGCGCGGTTTTTCCTACTCCATCCACGAGAGCCGGAATTCCCTTCGTGCAATAGATCTCCTTCATATCAGTATGGAAGACCTTGAGACTTTGACACAGCTCCTCATAATGTGCATCGTAGTACGCAAACTTTGCACGTATTTTCTCGAAATTGCTTTCATAGGACGCAGATCTGATCTTATCGTATTCAACGAGCAGCTTGGTCAGCTCTTCACCGGCATCTTTCGCTTCATCAAGGAGCGCACGGGGAATTCCCGTTGCCGCCTCCTTGCCTTCCAATGCATCTAAAAAAGAAGTTGCCGTTTTTCCCTTAATTGCGCGATAAAACGTCCAGCCGATATCCGTACCGACAATATCCGAGCCTTTATACGCGGTATCCAGCACCTTCAGCGCATTCTTGACCTGCGTGTAATTTTTCAGATAAACCTCGTATTCGTCATAAAAGACTGCATACTGCATCCGATATTCCTGATATTCGTAGTATGCCTTGGATTTTGCCTCATACGCCTTCTTTTTTTGCTGGTTCTCGTTGTATTTTGCAAGGTCAAGCTGATATTTCGCCAAGGCGTCTACGTAAGCATCGTACGCCTCTTTTTCCTTGTCATATACAGCCTTCTGCTCAAGATACTTGTCGTACGCGGCCTTTTTGGCGGGATATGCCAGATACCACTCGTATGCCGCAAGAGCCTCTTGATAGTCCTCGTATTCCTTCAGCTCCTCATACGCCGCCTCACCGACGGTGTAAGGCAGGGTCACGAGCTTGTCTGCGATCTCCGCCTCGATCTTGACCTCCCAGACGAAATCCACGTCAAGCATAAATTCCTGGGATTTTGTCATTCCGGAGAAGCTGCACTGATAGAGTCCCTCTGCCTTTTTTTTCAGCGTTGCGGATCTCTGATCTGCCGCGCCCTTGTTGAACCAAACCTTGGTAGGACGCCAAACAACCCTTTCTCCGTTTTGCGCGGTATACTCGTATGTATTCACCAGTATCGTCAGCACGGCGTTATCATTGTCGTATTCGCACTTCACCACCGAATCCGGCACGCGTGAATAAGTCAAGGACACCTCTGCCAATGCATCCAGCGCGTTGCGCTCCGCCTCTGACAGATCATTTCCATACATTCCCGCATACATCTGCGACGCCGTCAGCTTTCGGTCAGACGCCGTTCCCTTTCCGTAATTGAGATCCTGAGATGCAGCCGCGACGGGAATCTGCAAAAACATCAAAAGCCCCAGCATTAGGGCGATGCCGCTTGCCCATACTCCCGATAACTTCTTTATTTTCATACGTTTCTCCGTTTCTTTTCACAATATGACAATCTTATCATATCACATCCCCCCAAAAAAGTCAACAATTCGCGCTTTGGTTTTTGTTTTTTTACAGTTCATTTTATATTTTTCCTCTTTTGTCAACACAAAAGCGCCTCCCGAGTTCGGGAGGCGCAGATGCTTTTTCAAATCAATAGTTCTCAGCATGAACCTCAAAGTAGCTCTGAGGATGCGCGCAGGTAGGACAGATCTCGGGAGCCTTGGTGCCAACCACGATGTGTCCGCAGTTACGGCATTCCCAAACCTTGACCTCGCTCTTTTCAAAGACAGCCTTGGTCTCTACGTTGCGGAGCAGGGCGCGGTAGCGCTCCTCGTGCTTCTTCTCAATGGCTGCAACCAAGCGGAACTTCTCTGCCAGATCGTGGAAGCCCTCCTCGTCTGCGGTCTTTGCAAAGCCGTCGTACATATCGGTCCACTCGTAGTTCTCTCCCTCAGCGGCAGCTGCCAGATTCTCAGCGGTGTTGCCCAGGCCTGCCAGCTCCTTGGACCACATCTTTGCGTGTTCCTTCTCGTTGTCAGCCGTTTTCTGGAAGATCGCAGAGATCTGCTCAAAGCCTTCCTTCTTTGCGACCGATGCAAAATAGGTGTACTTGTTGCGAGCCTGAGATTCTCCTGCAAAAGCAGCCTGCAGGTTTGCCTCGGTCTTGGTTCCCGCATACTTGGAGGTCTTCACCTCTACCAGCTTGTCTCCCTTGGCGCGGCACTTGGGGCAAACCGCCTCCTCGCCGTCCGCTACGTTGAATACCAGTCCGCATACCAAACATTTGTAAGTTTTCATAATCAATCTCCTTCTATTTGCAATCTTTTTTGTTTTTGCCTCTGTTGTGCCTTTATTTTAACACAATCACGGACAAAGTTCTGTGACTAAGTCTCATTTTTTCGGCTCTATATTTAATTATAGCATGATTTTTTTGAAAAAAGCAATAGTTTTTGGAATTATTTTTGATAATCCGCGTCACATAAATAAAAAAGGATTGACTTTTTCTGTCGTTTCGACTATAATATTGGTATCGCGAGACCCGCGAAATACAAATCTGTTGAAGAGTAAAGGCATGGGCGTTGGAATCCTAGTTCCTGAAGTGTTACCTGAACGGGGAGTTGTCAGGTGAACGAAAAGCATCGCTTACGGTTCGTGTCTTGCATCCCGCTTCATACGGCAGACATCAGAGCCGACCGACACGGCCGTCCCCTCTTGTTCCGCCATATGGGTGGAAAAGGAGGGCTTTTTTATGAAACAAAACAAACACACGTCTCCGTTTATCAACCATCGGCAGCTCACAACAGCGGCCATGCTCACGGCACTCAGCGTGCTCATCGGCATTTTCTGCAAAAACTTTCTCAACTTCGGCGGCGGACGCATTCGTCTGACCTTTGAGAATCTGCCCATCATTCTGGCGGGGATTCTGTTCGGACCTACAATCGGAAGCATTGCAGGCGTTTCCTCGGATATGACAAGCTATCTGCTTTCCTCTCAGTCATATCCCCCAAACCTGATGGTCACGTTTGGCGCGGCTGCCGTCGGTTTCGTTTCGGGCTTCATCTCTCGCTATATCGTTCGGAAACGCGGAAGGGCGCAGGCGATTTTCTCAACGCTTTTCGCACACTTGATCGGCTCCGTCATCATCAAATCCATCGGTCTGTACCAGTTTTACGGGCTTGCGATTTTGTGGCGAATCCCACTCTATCTCGTTGTGATTCCCGTTGAAACCGTTTTCCTCTGTATTCTGTTCAAAAATCCAAGTTTTCAGAAGATCCTGAGCCACATGGAGCATCCAAGGCATCTGTACGAGACAGAACCGTTTGACGGACACGCCCCTATGAATTATCAGGAGGCGCTCTCCTATATCCACTCGGTCAGCGGACATTTCTGCAAGCCGGGACTGGAGCGCATCACCGCCCTGTGCGACGCGCTCGGACACCCCGAACATGATTTGCGCTTCATTCACGTGGGCGGAACCAACGGCAAGGGTTCCTTCTGCGCGATGACCGAGTCCATCCTCCGCGCGGCAGGCTACCGCACGGGACTTTACACCTCCCCCTATATCAAGGAATTTAACGAGCGCATGCGTGTTCAGGGAGAGAACATCAGCAACGAGGAACTGGTAGAGCTGACCGAGTTGGTCCGTCCCATTGCAGAGCGCATGGAGGACAAGCCCACCGAATTTGAACTCATCACCGCCATCGCCTTTCTCTACTTCAAGCGTCACAACTGCGACGTCATCATCTTGGAGGTAGGACTTGGCGGACGGCTGGATTCCACCAATATCATCACATCTCCCCTGCTTTCGGTGGTCACGGGAATTGACTTTGACCACACCGATCTTTTGGGAGACACCATTGAAAAGATCGCCGCCGAAAAGGGCGGCATCATCAAAACGGGCTGTCCCGTCCTCTACGGAGGCACAGATCCTGCGGCGCGCGCCACGCTCGCCGAGATCGCCGACCAGAGAAATGCAGATTTCCATACGGTGGACCGCAACAGTCTCAAGATCAACCGTTTTTCCATCGACGGCACGAATTTTGATTTTGGCAATCTTACGTCCATAGAGCTTCCCCTGCTCGGCTCGTATCAGCCGAGAAATGCGGCAACCGTGCTCACGGCAATCGAAATCCTCAACGAAAGCGGCGCATTGAACGTTCCCGAAGCCGCCGTCAGACAGGGACTTGCCTCGGTCGTCTGGCACGCGCGCTTTGAAAAGCTCCATGACTGCGATCCCCTCATCTTCTTTGACGGATCGCATAACCCACAGGGAATCACCGCCGCCACCGAAACGGTGAAGGCATATTTTGGGGATCAAAGGGTAACGATCCTAACAGGCGTTATGCGCGACAAGAATTTTGACGTCATGATCCGCTCCATCGGCGAAATCGCGCACCGCGTCGTCACCGTGACCCCCTCCAATCCCCGTTCTCTCCCCGCCGAGGAATATGCCGAGCATTTCCTCGCGCAAGGGACCCCGGCACAGGGCTTTGCGAGTGTCGAGGAGGGCTTGGAGTCCGCCATCGTCTGCGCCAAGGAAAGTAACACCCCTCTCGTTTGTCTCGGCTCGCTCTACCTCTACGGTGAGTTGACCGACGCGATAGAAACCATTCAAAAAGACGGAAAACTCAACTGAATCCGCCGCGTGAGTTCGTAACCATCCTCACGTAAAACAAAACTAAGGAGAATCTCTACCATGTCTGTAAGCAGAAAAAAGCAAACCCGACTGCTCTGTCACGCCGCGATCATCGCGTCTCTGTACATTGCATTCACCTACGTCACAGCTACTCTGGGGCTCGCAAGCGGAGCCGTTCAGCTTCGTCTGTCCGAGGCGCTGTGCATCCTCTCTGCGTTCACGCCTGCCGCCGTCCCCGGGCTCACGCTCGGTTGTTTAGTCTCAAATCTGGCGACGGGATGCCTCCCCACCGACGTTCTGTTCGGCACGCTGGCAACCCTGCTCGGCGCGATCGGAGGACGGTTGCTCAGAAAACATCCCTATCTGACGCCACTCCCCACGGTCCTTTCCAACACCCTGATCATACCGCTCGTTCTGGCATACGCCTACCGCGTGGAGGAGGGACTTCCCTTCCTGTTTCTGTCGGTGGGAATCGGAGAGCTTCTGTCGGCGTACCTGCTCGGTGTGTTGCTCTACCTCCCCTTGAAGAAAAAACAGTCACAGATATTCGGAAATATAGAATAAAAACAATTCTTATTCTAAAAAATCAATGAAAATTGATAGAAAGGAGCGCAAATGAATCGGATTACCCCCTCAAAGGGCGCGCAGTTTGCCATCAAACGCCTGCAAGAGCGCGGATATGAAGCTTACGCCGTTGGCGGATGCGTTCGCGATTCCCTGCTTGGCAGAGTTCCAAACGACTGGGATCTGACCACCAATGCGCTCCCGCAAGAGACCGCCGCCTGCTTTGCCGATCACCGCATCATTGAAACGGGCATGAAGCACGGAACGGTCGCAGTTCTCCACGAGGGCGAGCTTTTGGAGATCACCACCTACCGCCTGGACGGAGACTACGAGGACAACCGCCATCCCGTCAGCGTGTCCTTTTCAAAAAATCTTCGAGACGATCTCTCTCGCCGTGATTTCACGGTCAACGCGATGGCTTACCACCCCGATCACGGCTTGGTAGACTGCTTTGAGGGACAACAGGATCTGAAAAACGGCGTCATTCGTTGCGTCGGCGATCCCAAAACGAGATTTGAGGAGGATGGACTTCGCATCCTGCGCGCCATTCGCTTTGCCTCGGTTCTCGGCTTTTCATTAGAGGAAAAAACGGCTTCTGCCGTTCACGCGTGCAAGCACCTGCTTTCGAACATTGCAAGTGAGCGGATCCGCGAGGAATTTTGTAAGCTGATCTGTGGCAAGCGCGCCGCTTTCATTCTGCGCGAATTTGCCGATGTGATCGCGGTCTTTCTCCCCGAGCTCTCCCCCTCCTTTGGATTCGATCAGAAATCCAAATACCATTGCTACGACGTCTGGGAGCACACCCTTCACGCATTGGAGGAAAACGAGCGTGGCGACCTCACCGTTCGGCTTGGCATCCTCTTTCACGACGTCGGCAAGCCTGCTTGCTTCATTGAAGACGAAAGAGGCGGACATTTCCCCGGGCACGCTGAGATGAGCGTGGAAATGACCGATGCCGCCCTGACCCGTCTGCGCTTTGACAACGCCACACGAGAGCTGATCCTCAAGCTCGTCAAATATCACGACGTCCCCCTCATTCCCGAGGAAAAGCACGTCAAGCGCGCGCTTTTGCGCTTTGGGGAGACAGGACTTTCCGATCTGCTGGAAATTCAACGCTGTGACCGCTTGGCGCATCATCCAAACTACGTGGAGCTCCCGCAGTACCACGCGCAGATCCCTCAAATCGTCAAAAAGATCCTTGACGAAAACGCTTGCCTGTCGCTGAAATCACTGGCAGTCAAGGGAGACGATCTGATCGCGCTTGGCTACAAGCCCGGAAAAGAGATCGGGCAGCAGCTTCAAACGCTCCTCGACGCCGTCATCGACGGCGCACTGCCAAACGACAAGGATACACTCCTTTCGTTCGCACGATTAAAATCTGAAGCAAAATAAAAAGGAAGATCGAAAGGGCGTACACAGTTAGCGGTAAAATAGAAAAGCCTTCCCCAGTGGGGGAAGGGGGACCGCGTAAGCGGTGGATGAGGTGTATGAAATATATGAACAAGACTCCTCATCCGCCAGCCTTCGGCTGCCACCTTCTCCCGCAGGAGAAGGCTATTTTGATATGCAGTAAACAAAGAGTAACCCCGACAGACTTAAAAAAACTGTCGGGGTTATTATCATTTAAATTAGCTTGTAGCGCGATTCTTAAGGGTTCTAAAACATTTAAGCGAAGCAATCAAAGTTATTATTGCCATAGCAAAATACAAAATCAAGACAATCGGTTGAAAGGCTGCATCAACGGCTTTATAGATATGGAATCGACCTCCCATATCATCCTTGTCTAAAAATCCCACAACAAACATAAAACAAAACAAAGACAGAGGCATGATTAAGGCTAATAAATAATCCACACTCTTTTTAGAAGGAGACAAGAATCCGAAAACCGCAGAAGAAAGTGCTAAAACTCCACCAAATATGTAAGGGTTCATTTTTAGCAATTCCGCATTATCAAGCACCTCGAATAACATCATAAGTATCGGCACTACTATAAAAGGCATCAAATAATATAATTTCCTTTTCATCTGCTTTCTCCATTATGAATTTATATTTTGCTTTATCGCCAGTTTCGCATTTGTATTACAAAGGCTTTGGGCAAAGCCCATACCCCTAAGGATGCACTCAGACAAAGGCTCCCTCCGGGAGGCTTTTCGTTAACCCCATTATATCACAAATCTGCAGAGAAAACAAGTTCTCTGCTGAAGTTTTCGTGCTACTAATTCTCCGCTAAGAATGCAGAGAGAAAAGATCTTCCTTTTTTATATGTAACAAACATCAGCTGTTTTTTACACCAATCTCGACAAGGAACTCCTCGATCCGCGAGAGCGCCTCCTTGATATGCTCGGTGGAATAGCAGTAGGACGCGCGGACAAAGCCCTCTCCGCTCGCGCCGAACGCCGTTCCGGGAACGACTGCCACCTTCTTGGAATAGAGCAGCTTCTCACAAAATTCGTCACTCGTCATACCGGTAGAACGAATACAGGGAAACGCGTAGAACGCGCCCTTGGGCTCGCGGCAGGTCAACCCGATCCTGTTGAATCCGTTCACGATCAGTCTGCGTCGCATATCGTATTCCTCATACATCGCCTGCACTGCCTCGTCTCCGTTGCGGAGTGCCTCGATGGCGGCATACTGCGCCGTCGTGGGAGCGGACATGATAGCGTACTGGTGGATCTTGGTCACCTGCTCAATGATCTCGCGCGGTCCGCAGGCATATCCCATACGCCAGCCCGTCATGGAGAAGCTCTTGGAGAAGCCGTTGATGACCACGCATCGCTCCTTCATTCCCTCAAGCGAACCGATGGAAACGTGCTTCTTGCCGCCAAAGGTCAACTCGGCGTAGATCTCGTCCGAAAGCACCACGATGTTCGTATCTCTGAGCACCTCTGCCACAAGCTCGAGATCCTCTCTCTCCATGATTGCGCCCGTAGGGTTGCAGGGATAGGGCAGAATAAGTGCCTTGGTTCTCGGCGTGATCGCCGCGCGAAGCATCTCGGGCGTCACCTTAAAATCGTTTTCTGCCGTGGTCTCCAGGATCACGGGCACGCCGCCACAGATCCGAACCATCGGCTCGTAGCAAACGTAGCTCGGCTGCGGAATGATGATCTCATCACCCGGGCAAATGATGGCGCGGAGCGACATATCGATCGCTTCAGACCCTCCCACCGTCACGAGGATCTCGCGATCGGGGTCGAATTGCATCTGATACTTGCGGTCCATATAGGCCGCGATCTCCCGACGGAGCTTGATCAGTCCGCGGTTTGCGGTGTATCTGGTCTTGCCCGATTCCAGCGAAAGGATACCCGCCTTCCGAATCTCCCACGGAGTCGGAAAATCAGGCTCGCCAACGCCCAGGGAGATCACTCCCTGCATGGATTCGGCAATGTCAAAATATTTTCGGATACCGGATGGCGGCACCGCGCTCACCACCGGTGAAAGAATTTTCTCGTAATCCATCAGAACGAATAACTGCCCCTCTCATCTGCGCCGTCGCCCAGCAGCTCCACGTCCATCTCCTTGTATCGGCGGAGAACGAAGTGGGTCGCCGTGGAGGTCACCGAATCAATGGTGGAAAGCTCCTTTGAAACAAATTTTGCAACTTCCTGAAGATTTTTTGCCTTGACGACAACGTTCAGGTCATAAACGCCGGACATCAGGTACACCGACTCCACCTCGGGATATTTCATCACCTTGGCGGCAACGTCCTCGTATCCAAGACCTGCCTTGGGCGTCACCTTCAGTTCAATGATGGCGGAAACCGTAGCGGTCTCGTCAAGACGCTCCCAGTCAACCACGGTCTTGTATCCGCGAATGACGCCTGCCTTCTCCATCTCCTCAATCTCAGCGCGAACCTCCGCCTCGGAAAGTCCAAGCATGGTAGCCATGTCTGCAGGGGAGGTGTGCGCGTTGCGCTCCATGAGCTTCAAAATCTTAATGTTCATAACAAACCTCTTTTATTCGAGAATCAGTCTTCTACGCGCTCGATCTTCTCGATCACGACGGGAACTCTGGGAACGTCGTCGTACCAACCCATGCGACCGGTGGGAACCGATGCGATCTTGTCCACGATCTCCAGTCCCTCGGTCACCTGACCGAATCCCGCATACTGCGCGTCAAGGTAGGACGCGTCCTTGTGCATGATGAAGAACTGGGAGGATGCCGAATCGGGATCCTGCGTACGCGCCATGGAAAGCACGCCGGGCGCGTGATGCAGATCGTTTGCCATATAGCCGTTCGCCTTGAATTCACCGGGGATCGACGCCGCTCTCACCTGCTCAAAGCTCTCGTCAAAGCCGCCGCCCTGGATCATAAAGCCCTTGATGACGCGGTGGAAAATCAGCCCCGAGAAGAATCCCTTGTCCACGAGAGACAGGAAATTTTCAACCGTCTTGGGCGCCTTTTCGGGATAAAGCTCGGCGATCATGGTGCCAAAATCTCTTACGGTAATTGCAATCTTTGGATGTTTCATTTTTTATAACTTCCTTTCGGTAATCAATCAGATTTGATCGGGCTCCTCGGGATACGCCGCCTCAAAGAGCTCACGGATCCGCTTGGTCTGCCCTGACAGGTGCAGATACCCAAACAGAACCTCCATTCCCGTCGCCATGCGGTATTGAGAGGGGCTCGCGCTTTTGGGAACGTTGAGATGCCCCGAGTTGCGACCTCGCTTGTAGTACTGCGTCTCGCTCTCGCTCAGCAGGGGCAAGATCCGCTCCATCGCCGCCGCCTGCGCCGATGCGCGAACGTACCCGAGCGCCTCGGAGTTGAGATGCCCCGATTTGGACAATCCGCGGCAAACCAGACGCTCCCGCACCTGCATTTCCAACACGCAGTCCCCAAGATACGCCAGCGCGGGCGTGCTGATCTCGTTGAGTGGGATCATAGATGCATCTCCTTCCCCTAAAGAATGATATGGATATTATACACGTTTTTTTGCAAAAAAGCAATAGGTTTTCGCCCTTCGTAAAGAAAAATCAATCGTTTTTCAGCTTTTCGGGATCGATCGCCTGCAGAGCCGCGGGCGGAATGTGCCCCTTTGCTCGCTCAAAATACTGAATGTTGTTTCGCAAAAGCATCAGAATATGATTGTTGGGCGTTCTGCCCTCTGCCTCGGACACGTAGATCAGCTTGCGGAGTAGATCCTCGGGAAGGCGTACCGTCAACTCGGTTTGGTTTTTCATAACAGTCCTCTTTTCATCGTGAGTTCAAAAGGACACAGTCCAGAGACCGTGTCCTTTGAACATTTTAAGCATTTGATTACGCGTTCTCCAGAACGTTCTGAAGCACGAAGTAGTAGTAGCCGTTGTACTCAACGATGTACCAGGGGTTCTTCGTTCCGTACTTGGTGGTCGTCTCACCCTCGGCAACAACCTTGACAACCGTTCCCTGCGCCAGCTTCTTGCACTCAACAGTGGTGGTGGGCTCGCCGTACAAGCCGCTGTTGTCAACCTTGAACTTCTTGGAGACCTCTCCGGAAACTGCAGTGAAGCCGTACTTCGCGATCAGCTCGTTCACGTCGGTCACAGCAGGCGCGGGAGTTCCGTCAGAGTTGCTGGTCAGCACACCGTAGGAGATGAAGCAATAGCCACCCTTGCCGTCCTCAATTAGACACCAGGTCATCGTGCTGCTTCCGCCCTCCTGCTGGAACACGCCCATTGCAACAGCCTTGACCTCATTGGTCTTCACCAAAACACCTGCGGAGTTATCGTCTCTGACTGCGGGGGTGCTACGGACGTTCGCTCTATCTACACTGATGTAGAAGGTCTTAGGCTCATCAAATTCCACCAGCTCATCGTAAAACTCCAAAAGCTGATCCAAATCGCCGCCAACCACGGAAAGACAATCGGTTGCTACGAAATAGTTCACCATTTCGTAGGACGCATTCTGGTACTCAATCGCACACCATTCCATACCCTCGATGGTACCCTTTGCAAGAACCTTGACCTGCGTATTCTTCTGCAGAACGCCCTTCTCAAGCGCGTCGGTGTAGGGTCTCTCACGAACCGCAACCTGTCCAACAGACACATACATATTCATGGGAGTAGCAAGCGCGTCAAAATGCTGATCATAGTCATCAGCTTCACCGGTGGGATTGGTGGTCAGATACTTGGTGCTCATAAAGCCCTTGTATTCCTTGCCATCGTAGGTAACCTCGATCTTGCTCCAGCCCTTCAGCTCGCTCTGCGCCACGACCTTAATCGCGATCGCATCGCCCTTGATGGTGGTCAGCTTATCCGAGAAATCGTTGTTGGAGGAAGCATACTTACGAACGTTCACGTCACCCATGTTGTAGAGCGTCTTGTCGCACGCTACAAAGGTCTTCTCTCCGATGTCGTCCTCGGTGAGCGACTTGGTGGCAACGTAGTACTCCTGTCCCTCGTGCTCAACCTTGCACCAGTTGGCAGCCTTGCCCACGCGGTGCAGCTCGGTCAGCTGAGGCAGTACCTTGGTCTGCGTCACGTCAGAAACAAGCTTTGCCGTGATATTTGCAACGGACACGTAAACGAAATCGTCCACCGCGGTGTAGGTCACCTGCGTGGGATCGGTCACGCTGGGAATATCGGGGGTGGTATTATCTCCTGTAGTCGTTGTAATCTGATATTCGGGCTCCTTGTCATCGGGCAGGGGATCATCACCGTTTCCCTTCACCTCGCAGGAAGCAAGGCTCGCCGCCAGGATACCTGCCAAAATCATCAGACTAATTCTTCTTTTCATCGTCTCCATTTTTCCATCCTTCCTCTGTTCAAAACTTCGTTTTTTCTATCTTCTAGAGCCAAATAAACTCTGAAATGGGCACAATTTCGGATCATACAATATATTATAGCATACAAAAAAAAACTTGTCAATGACAATTCTCTGTTTTTTTCAATTTTTATATGAGTTTTTTATTCCTTGTAAAGACCTTTCTGCGTTCCTTCTTTTGAATAAGACAAACAAAAACATGCATAATAAGAAAAAACTCGATTGGAGAGAAACATGATTCAAAAGGATGTTCGGCTGACGGCGTGCATCGCCTCTTGCGCGACCGTAGTAGGCAAAAAAGAGAAGGAGGGGCCGCTCGGTGATCTTTTTGATTTGCACGATCCCGACAACAAATTCGGGCAAAAAACCTGGGAGACAGCCGAGGGCGAGATGCAACGCCGAGCCTTCGGGCTTGCCCTCTCGCGCCTTGACAAACAGGACGCCGACGTGGGCGCGCTCTTTGCGGGAGATCTGCAAAACCAATGTGTCGGCTCTGCCTACGGGCTGATCAGCTACGATATTCCCTACTTTGGTCTCTACGGAGCATGCTCCACCTGCGCGGAAAGCCTTTTGCTCGCTGCCATGACCGTATCCTTCGGAGCATTTCCTCTTTGCGGAGCAGTTACCTCCTCCCATTTCTGCGCCGCCGAAAGACAGTACCGTTCCCCCTTGGAATACGGCTCGCAGCGTCCTCCCACCGCCCAGTGGACGGTCACGGGATCGGGCGCGTTTCTGGTCGGGAAGGCAGAGGACTACCCTGATGCCGTTCGGATCGTGGGCGGAATGCCCGGGAAGGCGCAGGACTACGGCATCAACGACGCCAACAACATGGGGGCGGCGATGGCACCTGCGGCGGCGGAGACCGTCAAACGCTATTTTGAGGCAACCAACACTACCCCTTCCGACTACGACCGCATCATCACGGGAGACCTCGGCTATGAGGGAGGATCAATCCTGTGCGAATTGCTCCGTGCTAACGGGATCGAGATCTCGGATCGCTACGGCGACTGCGGACAGATGATCTATGACAGAGTGGAGCAGGACGTTCACGGCGGAGGCTCGGGGTGCGGATGCTCTGCAACCGTCCTTGCCGCCCACCTTCTCCCAAAGCTCCAAAGCGGAGAGTGGAAGCGCATCCTCTTTCTCGCGACGGGCGCGATGATGAGCCCCGACAGCATCAAGCAAGGGGGCAATATTCCCGCCGTCGCGCATCTCTTGGAGCTGGAAAGCCCCAAAATTCAAGCACCCGAAAGGAGACACCATGGCTGATCTGCTTCTGCCCTATTTTCGCGCCTTTTTGGTAGGAGGCGCGCTCTGCGTGATCGCACAGATCCTTGTGGACAAAACCAAGCTCACACCCGCGCGCATCTTGGTCATCTACGTGGTGGCTGGGGTGATTTTGGGAGGGCTCGGGATCTATCAACCCCTCGTCGATTTTGCAGGCGCGGGAGCCACCATTCCCCTCACAGGCTTTGGCTTTGCCATCTCCAAGGGCATCCGCGAGGCGGTGGATCAGCAGGGCCTTTTGGGCTCGCTTACCGGTGCGCTCAAGGCGACCGCAGGAGGCATCTCCGCTGCCCTGATCTTCGGATATCTCGCCTGCCTCATCTTCAAGGGGAAATCAAAAGATTGAGAGAACAAAAAAGGAACCGTCCATCAAAACGGTTCCCTTTTTGCGTCATGGATATCCTACACTTATTGGGGGCTGAAAACCTTGAAAACAGCCTCAGACATGACGAAAATGTCTTTTTTCGATTTCAGTTTCCCATTTTTCGCCGAAACCCAGATGCCCTCGTCCAATCCAATGATGATACTCGGTTTCCCTTTTATGACAACGATCGTGATTTCGTCCGACCTTCTTTCGGGCTTGAGAAGTACGCTTTTCACAATTTGAGGCAAGGAATGACCGCCCATCATGTAACGTTGCTCCCAATAGATGGTTTCATCCGATTCACAGTAGATGCCGGTTGCCCTGGTGGCGGATTTTTTGGTCATATAAACAGCATATTTTTGTCCGCCCAGCTCAAACGAGATCTTTTTCACGTCATCGTTCTCTTCCACGGTTTTCCCAAGGGTACGAAACGCACCGTACAGGGACAAGGCGTCCTCGTTTGAATATTCCATAATATCCTCAACCCTGCAGGACAGAGCGGCACAGATCCTCGCGATCGTATCGGTGGTTACGGTTTCATTTTTTGCAAGCTTGGCGATGACACGCGAGCTGAGCCCCGTGAGCTGCATCAAATCGGATTTCGAGATCCCTTTTTGAGCCAACTGCTTCCAAAGATTTGAATAATCAAGATACATCACGTCACCATCCTTTCTGTAATCATTGTATCAAAAAATTTATCATTTGTCAAGATATTTTTACGAAAATAAATATTTATTTACAAAACAACTCCTAAACCATTGCATAGCCATATGCCGCCATAAACAAAAAGCCCCGCGCAAGGCGGGGCGAGAGATCATTTCAAACTACAGACATTCGTAATCGTTTTATAACCAAGATCTGTGGAGTTGAACATACCACTTCTGTTTTTATCCGGTGTATTCGGCGTTTGCGTATCATCAACCGGCAATGCGCCTTTTTCAAGAGCAGCATTGGTGACAAATTTGAAAGCGTATTGGTACAATTCCTCTGTTTCATATTCGTGAAAAACAGAAGTCACAACACAATTGTTTATAACAAAACCATGAGCGTTCTGTAATCCGCCGTCACTTACTCCAATCAAACGATCGCCTTTGAATATACCGAACATAAATACAGAGTGTTCCGTGTTGCCCACAACATCTCTTTGGTGAAGTTCATGCTTCAAATGCTTTAACCTTGGAGAATTACTTCCCCTGTCAGGATATCTTTCGGAAAAGAATTTTCCAACAAGATCAACGTCCTCATATTTGATCAGTCGCATGGTAATATCCTCTATGGAAGTGAGTGCATATGGCTCGCCCGTATAGATATTACTTTGACGGCGATTGATATTACAAATCGTTACACCACGCTTTGAAAATTCATCTTTTATTTCTTCGTCGGATTTCAAAGTATTCAGAATCATGTCAAAGCGCTTGTCTGAAAAGACCTTTTTATATTCGGCAATTTTATCCCAATCGTCGCAGATGATCTCTCCTTCAAAACGATTATCCCATTCTGTAAACCAAACGAATCCGTCTCTGAAATCTTCACCGTTGTATAATGCAGCACCACCGTTGACACGGAAGCAAACTGCGATATATCCATAGCGAAGCGAATCAGTTTCAAGCAAATAGTCAATTACTTCATCGCTATCAGCAAGCTTGAAATCCTTAAATTCATGCAAAAGTCTTGCACCGATTGTGTCGTTGTAAAAATCACCGTAATATGCTTCTACCTTTTCATACTTCTTTCTGTATTCACTTGGTGACATACCATATTGATTTTTAAAAGCTCTCGAGAAACTTTCGTGTGCTTCATATCCGCAATCCAATGCAATATCAAGGATATCGTTATTCGTTCCCCTCAAAAGAAGAGCAGCCTTTTTCAAACGGCTAAAACGGACATATTCCATGATATTAAATCCGGTGTGCGCAAAGAAAATACGATTAAAGTAATCCGTAGAAAAGCCTGCATGGGTCGCCACATCATCAATGGTAATATCACTTTTCTTGTTCTCGGATCTTATATAATTTAATGCTTTTGTAATAAGCTCGCTATTTTCCATGAATAGCCCTCCTAATCTTTGATCCAAACGTTCAGCTGTATGTTTGTGATATCATTATAGCATACAGTTGTGAATTTGTCTTGACAGAAAACGCTGAAATTAAAATGGCGCACCTGCTTTATTGCAAGTGCGCTAAGTTACGGCTTTCGTGGTATTTTATTCGCCTTGTAACTTCAAACTCGCGTAGCGAATATCACTCGTCGAAGACGAATATCACTGCGAAGCAATATCACTCGCCATAGGCGAATAAAACTGCCCAACTTCCTGCGGAAGTTGGGCAATGGAGCTGGTGATGTGACTCAAACACACCACCTGATGCAACATTGCCCGTACGGGCAAATTACGAATCACGATTCGTAAAAAACAAAAAAG
>JAZSBE010000076.1:0-22386 GCA_045602215.1 Eubacteriales bacterium
ATCTTCATGAGAGAGCTTTTCCAAACAATTTCATACTTTTATACGGAGAAGTACTCAAGTGGGGACGTTTGCGAGCGCTGCCTGTGGCAGAGCAAGCGAGCAATAAGGAGTGGCAGCGGTCGAAATTTGGCGAGCAGGCGCCAGCAACAAATTTCGGGCACCGCAACAGGACGAAGAGGCGTCGCCGACTCCCGAAATCTTCATGAGAGAGCTTTTCCAAACAATTTCATACTTTTATACGGAGAAGTACTCAAGTGGTCGAAGAGGCGTGACTCGAAATCTCGTAGGGCGTTAACGCGTCGCGTGGGTTCAAATCCCACCTTCTCCGCCAAACAAAAACCGCAATTCTGATACAAAGGGATTGCGGTTTATGTTATTTTGTGGTATAATAATGCAGGGAGGTGATGGTATGACATTACAAGAAGCAAAAGACTTGTTATCAAGAAACAGTATTTGTTTTGATATATGCGAATTTAAAAACGAATCTGAATATTGGCGTCACACAATGCTATTCCCTTATACCAAAAATGCCAAGAACTGCAAAGTAGTTGCCTTGATTATCAAAAGCAATCAAGGTAGGATGAATATAGAACTTCAATTTAATAAGACCGCTAACGATTTTATTTTTGAAGAATTGCGCTTTGGTGGTTTTTGCTTTGAGATGTTTGACTGTCAAGAGGAAATGCTTGCTGACGATTTATTGGATCGTATAAAAGAAATCACAAACGGAAATTTCACGGTAATTATTAAAAACGACCTTAAAAATAAAAAATGGCTTGCCGATGCTTGTTTTGATTTGGATGATGATGACGATGCCTTCTTCGGAAGACAAGGCTTTGAGCAAGCGATACAACGAATAAGACAGCCAAAAGGATTAATTTCGAAGTTATTAAAATCTAAATTACAGTATGAGATTTATAATTGGAATACATATGACTGCATTGTAAAATGATTTTGTATCAAAATTACAGTTATTAGCCAGAAAAAAGCAAGTCGTAAGACTTGCTTTTTTCAGTTAAATCTGCCTTCTGCGGAAGAAATCCCGCTTTGCGGGGTGACAAAAGCACAATTTCATTCATAAAATGAAAACCGCAATTCTTGAAAAAAGAGTTGCGGTTTTTACTATTTTGTGATATAATAAGCTCACTGACAAATAAGATTTTGACGAGGCAAAAAGCATGAGTAAAGCAAAAAAATATATGTCTCTATTTCTGACCATGCTCAAGATCGGACTGTTTACCTTCGGTGGCGGATACGCGATGATCGCACTTTTGGAAAACGAGTTCGTATCAAAGAAAAAATGGCTCGAAAAGGACGATTTTTTAGATGTAGCGGCCATTGCTGAATCCACACCCGGACCAATCGCAATCAACGCCGCAACCTATATCGGATACAAGAACGCGGGTGTTGTTGGCTCTGTTATTGCAACACTTGGTATCTGTATTCCGTCATTCGTTATAATCTATATAATCTCGCTCTTCTTCGACACCTTCCTGTCGCTGACCTACGTGGCTTATGCGTTCAAGGGGATTCAGATCTGTGTCGTTTATCTCATTCTTTCGGCAGGGCTGAAAATGCTGAAGCAGATGAAGAAAAGCGCATTTAACGTTGTCGTCATATCGGCAACCCTCGTTTGTATGGTAACACTCTCGGTTTTGGCAGTCAAATTTTCGACCATCTTTTACATTTTGATCAGCGGTGCTGCCGGAGTGACTCTGTATCTGCTCGGTAAATTGAGGAAGGAGGATAAGAAATGATTTATCTGGAGTTGTTTTTGACCTTCCTTCAAATCGGCGCGTTTTCCTTCGGTGGCGGTTACGGCATGATCTCACTTATTCGCGAGAAGGCACTGATGCACGGTTGGCTTACAGAGGAAGAGCTGCTCAATATGATTGCTGTTGCCGAATCCACCCCAGGACCGATCGCCGTCAACATGGCAACCTTTGTAGGCTCGGCGCAAGGCGGTATTCTTGGCGCCATAGTGGCTACACTCGGCGTGGTGCTCCCGTCCTTTATCATCATTCTGCTCATAGCAGCTTTGATGCGAAATCTCCTCAAATATGCAGGTGTCAAGGCTTTTCTTGGCGGCATCCGTCCGTGTGTGGTTGGTTTAATTCTTGCCACCGCCATTACAATGTTTATGACGACGATCATTGGGTTTGGAGGTATCGGGGATACACCCTCGGTGGATTTCAAAGGCATTATGATATTCGCTATTTTGGTGGCAATATCATTGCTTGGAAGGCTTGAATTTAAGAAAAAGCCGTCTCCCGTTATGATGATACTGATATCGGCAGGGCTTGGCGTGGTTATGTATTCGATGTAAGATTTGTTGACAAATTTTAATTTTCCGATTGCATGTTTTTTAAGGGCTATCCCACGGTAGCCCTTTTTCATTTTCCACGGCAGGGACGTCGCACTTCCTCCTTCGTCGAAAAAATGTTTTGCAATTTCACAAAAAAGGATTGCGAAAAATAAAAAAGTGTTGTATAATAAAGATGTATTTTTTCAAAACGGAAGTCATGACTGGAATGAGGGGTGATCGCATTGTATCGTGCATATCAATCTGCTGCTGAGAATCTGTTAGAGTTTATTGAAAAGAGCCCGACCGCGTTCCATGTGGTGGAGCAAATTTCTGCGCGCTTGAATGGCTTGGGGTATCTTCGTCTGGACGAATCCGCGCCTTGGAATTTGGTCGCAGGGAAGAACTACTACGTGACGAGAAACCAGTCCTCGATCATCGCTTTCCGTATGCCTACAAAGACGCCGCGTCAGGCGTTGATCGCTGCCAGCCACACCGATTCGCCCATGTTCAAGCTCAAGCACGAGAGCATCTCTCCTGCCTTTGGCAAGTATGCAAGACTGAACACCGAGGCTTACGGTTCGACCATCCTCTCCTCTTGGATGGATCGTCCGCTTTCTCTGGCAGGTCGCGCAATTTTGAACGAAAACGGGCGATACACCTCGAAAACCGTGAATCTGGACCGCGATCTGTTGGTGATTCCCAACGTTGCCATTCATATGAACCGCAGCGTCAATTCGGGATACAACTGGAACGTGGCAACCGATATGCTCCCCCTCTATTCCATGGCGGAGGGAGGACCCTCCATCAAGGCTCTGCTCGCAGAGAAGCTGAATTGCCGCGAAGAGGACATCGTTGGAGAGGAGCTGTTTGTCTATAACCGCATGGCGGGAAGCGTTTGGGGCGCGGAACACGCGTTCTTCTCCGCGCCTAGGATTGACAACCTCATGTGTGCTTACGGAACACTTTGCGGCTTTTGCGAGGCAGAGGCTAACGAGGATTCCTTGCAGATCTATTTTGCCGCAGACAACGAGGAAACGGGAAGCGCTACCAAGCAGGGCGCAGGATCTGTCTTTTTGCAGGATGTAATCGACCGCATCTGCGAGAATAGCGGCGTTGACCGCAGATGCCTGTTGGCGTCCTCCTATATGGTATCGGCTGACAACGCCCACGCGCGGCATCCCAATCATCCCGAGCTGTGCGACGCGCAGAACGCGCCTCACATGAACGGCGGCGTGGTCGTGAAGTTCAACGCCTCCCAGAAATACGCCACCGAGGGCATCTCGGCGACGATCTTTGAGAAGATCTGCGAGGCGGCTGACGTACCCGTGCAGTGGTATTCCAACCGTAGCGATATGCCCGGCGGCTCGACGCTCGGAAGCATTTCCAACACGCGCGTGCCCCTTTGCACCGTGGATATCGGTATGGCGCAGCTTGCCATGCATTCGGCTTACGAAACGGCAGGCGTTGCGGATATTGAATATCTGATCCGATCCATGAAAAAACTGTATGAGACCAAGATCATTTTTGAGCGCGACGGCGTCTTTCAGATGTCCTTCGTGACGGATAAGGAGAATTGAGAAGATGTACCGTCAAGGATTCGACAATGATTTGTATATAGAGACGCAATCGGCGCAGATCCGCGACCGAATTGCGCAATTTGGCGGCAAGCTTTACTTGGAGTTTGGAGGCAAGTTGTTTGACGATTATCATGCGGCAAGAGTTCTGCCCGGCTTTGCCCCCGACAGTAAGATCAAAATGCTGATCCAGCTCAAGGAGCAGGCGGAGATCGTCATCGTCATCAATGCAAACGATATTGAGAAGAATAAGGTGCGCGGCGATCTTGGAATCACCTACGATCTCGACGTGTTGCGTATGATCGACGCCTTCCGCAGCTTTGGACTCTTTGTCGGAAGCGTGGTGCTCACGCGTTGGCAGGAGCAGCCCGCGGCGGCAAAGTTCCGTCAGCGTCTGGAGGCTCTGGGGGTTAAGGTTTACCAGCACTATTCCATCGAGGGCTATCCCTCCGACATCGCGCGCATCGTCAGCGACGAGGGCTACGGCAGAAACGATTATATCGAGACCAGCCGCTCGCTGGTGGTTATGACCGCGCCCGGCCCGGGTAGCGGAAAGATGGCGGTTTGCCTGAGCCAGATCTACCACGATCAGAAGCGCGGCATTCACGCAGGATATGCAAAGTTTGAGACCTTCCCGGTGTGGAATCTCTCCTTGACGCATCCCGTTAACCTCGCCTACGAGGCAGCAACGGTTGATCTCAACGATATGAACATGATCGACCCCTTCCACCTCGAGGCGTACGGCAAAACTGCGGTCAACTATAACAGAGACGTGGAGATTTTCCCGGTTCTCAACGCCATGTTCCAAAAGATCAATGGCGAGTCTCCCTATTCCTCTCCCACCGACATGGGCGTGAATATGGCAGGAAACTGCATTATTGACGATAAGGCGGTCCGCGCTGAGGCGAACATGGAGATCATTCGCCGCTACTACCAAGCGGTTTGCGACCACCGCAAGCAGGGCGAGGTTGGGGAATTCCACGACGTGGAAAAGCTCAAGCTGATCATGCAGAAGGCGGGAATCGACCTCTCCTATCGAAAGGTCACAACCGCCGCGAATAAAAAGGCCTTCGACACAGGCAAGCCCGCGGTGGCGATCGAGCTTCCCGACGGAACGATCGTGACGGGAAGAACCTCCCGACTGCTTGGCGCGGTTTCGGCGGCGATGCTGAACGCACTGAAGGTCATGGCGGGAATTGACGATAGCGTGGACCTGATCTCTCCCGAGATTCTGGAGCCCATCACCAATCTCAAGGTCAAGCTCCTGGGCAGCAACAACCCGAGATTGCACTTGGGCGAGCTTCTGATCGCGCTCTCAATTTGCGCTGTGACCGATCCCATTGCGGCAAAGGCGCAGGCAGAGCTTGGACGGCTTCGTTGCTGTGAGATGCACTCCTCGGTCATTCTTTCCGAGACCGACGTTCACACGGTCAAAAAGCTGGGCATTCGCCTGACCTGCGAGCCGGTGTACGAAACAAAGAGACTTTATCACGGTTGATTTTAACACGTTCGTGAAGGCGAGGTGATACCTTGGGAACTCTGTTTGATTACGTATCGTGGCGAGGAGATCTGTCCTTTGAGCAGGCTCCCTTCAACGAGGTTGACGGTTTGATCTTCGCGCTGTTGTCATACGTGGATTATAAGGGGATCGTTCCGGAATGGCATTTTTCGGAGCCGATCTCTCTGCAAGCGGCGGCGACGGGCTTCTTTATGAGAAATCCAGATCTGCGAAAAACGTCGATGGGACTGATAATCCCAAAGGATATCCTTCGTTTGCTGAAGGCGGTCAAGGAAACCAAGCGTTTTCGCCGCATCGGAATGCTGGCTTACGTCAATCGGATCGACCTGGAGGAGCAGACGCAGTTCTCGGCGGTTACCTTTCTGCTTGGAAACGGGGAATCGGTCGTCGCCTTCCGAGGAACGGACGATACCCTCGTTGGCTGGAAAGAAGACTTCAACATGAGCTTCATGGACGTGGTTCCGGCGCAAAAATACGCGGTGGAGTACCTCAGTACCGCGGCGCAACACCTTGATGGGCGGTTCTATATCGCGGGACATAGCAAGGGCGGAAATTTGTCCGTCTATTCTGCGGTAAACGTCAATTCGGAGATCAAAAAACGGATTCTTGGTGTGTGGAATTTCGACGGCCCCGGCTTTCGCGACCGCATTCTGAACGATCCAAGCTATCTGAGAATGAAGCCGCAGATCAAAACGCTTCTTCCGCAGTCCTCCCTCGTTGGAATGCTACTCGAGCACGAGGAGGATTATATGGTGGTCAAGAGCCGTCAGAAGGGCTTTTTGCAGCATAACGGGCTGAATTGGGTTGTGATGGGAAGTAGCTTTATCCGTGTCAAAAGCCTCTCGGCCGAGAGCCGACGAACCGATAAAACTCTCAAAAAATGGATCGAGAGTATGACGCTTGCGCAGAGAGAACAGCTCTGCGAGGCGCTCTATCGGATCCTTTCCTCCGATAACGCGCTGACCCTGACCGATCTGGTATCGGTCAAGAACCGATGGCTGCTCCGAGGCTTGCAGCTTGACGCGGACGTGCATCAGGTGCTCAGGCAGACGCTTAAGAGCTTGGTCAAGATCAATCTGAACTACAAATCCGAATAAAAAAGAACGGTCATTCCTACCCGTGGCAGGAATGACCGTTTTCATATTTTATTCGTTCGTTGTAACGAAGGTGTTGTTTTCAAGGAGGTACCGCAGAGCAAGCTTGCGGAGAAGTCTGGCACGGAATTCATTCTTTCCTTCGCCTGCAATGTTCTCCGTTGCCTCTGTCTTGGTGAATTCATAAAGCTCCATATAGTCCGAGAGGACCTCTTCGGTCAATTCCTCTGAGGGGGAGAGATTGAAGAAGGCGGCGATCTGTGCGCCCTGCAAATAAAGACGCGCGGCGTTTTTGCTGTATTCCAGCAAGGTCTCCTCGGTGTATCCGTAGTAGGCGAGTGCCTCGCTGTAATTGTTGTCAAAATAGTTGAACGCGGTTTCGTGGATGATATCCATATAGTGCTGATGGAAGAAGTTGTAGGCGTCAGCAGGTACGGTGGCATCCTTGAGCGCGGGGATAAGATCCCAGATCTTGCTTTCCAGCTGTTGCTCGTAAACTGTGTCGATCCATGCAACAAGTGACTCCTGATTCTGTTCAACCGCAACCTCATCGGTCAGAACGGTATCGCCGTAGATATAGTTCAGTGTCATGGTAAAGACGGCTTCCTTGCCCGCAAGATCCGTGCTCTGGTAGTTCTCGGGGAAGGTCACGGGGACGTCAAAGGTCTGTCCAACCTCTTTTCCGACCACGCCGATGCAGAATCCGTCAATGTATCCCGATCCTTCCTTGATGCAGATGATCTGATTTTCTGCCGTTCCGCCTGAGAATGCAACGCCGTCAACCTTTCCTTCGTAATTGATGTTGACGAAATCGCCTTCTTTGGCTACACCGCTTTCAACCCTGGGCAGATTTTCAAATTTGGTCGTGTCATAGGACAGGTTATAGAGCCAGTATTCGATCGTAAGCTGCTCGAGAATGCTTTCCCTTGTAATATCGGTTTCGAGTGACAGACCGGTATAGTTGCCGCTTGGCAGAGGATAGCTTTGTACAAGCGTTTCAAAATCGGGGAAGGTGTAGGTCGGATGCGCGGTCGGCAGATCGGTCACGGGAATGAACTCGAAGGAATTGAAGGATTCGGTCATGCTCATGGAATCCTTGTCCACCGAGCAGGTAAAGACGATTTCCGAGACGGTGGAAGGGAACATCATCGTGAGCGTGGTGCCGTCATAGGTGTAGGTGCCCGTTTCGGCAATGTCATACTCATAATATCCCGGGGTAATCTCGTACATCGTAACGGTATTGTTCGAAAAGAACTCAAATACCGCGGTGGATTTTTTGCTATACCATTTTCCAATGAGGTCCTGCGGATTTGAGGGGGTAACGGTCGCAGGCTTGTTCGTGTCGTTTTCGGTGGGAATTTTTTGGTCGTCGCTCAGCTTTTTGCATCCGGAGAGCAAGCATGCAACAGCGAGGATCAGGGCAATCAGGGAACGTTTCAGCATTTTGATTTTCCTTTCTGAAAAACTGGTTGCTATCATTATAATATATTATGAGCTTGTTTTCAATACTTTTCTTTGAATGTTTACAATTTTGCGAAGGATGTCGGATCAAGGTGTCAAAAAAATGCAGATGGCATAAAATGATAGCGAGGAGATTTCTCTTCAGACCATCTGAGAAGGAGATTAGGAATTATGGCGGATAACAAGTTTTCGTGTTCTCCACGCTCGTCGGGAGACACCGTTTCTGTCGAAACCAATCGCATTCTTGATTCCTGTCGGGATCGGGATTGCTATGAAAACGTGCGCGTGTATCTCTCTCATTACGGAAATGAGATTCTGGAGCGGACAGGAAGCGTTCGCGCCAAGAGCGCAAAGCTGATGTGGAGCAACATCAGCCTTGATCCCATTCAGTTCAACCGCGGATTTTATGCGGTCACCATTCGCTTTTATATCAAGGTCACCCTGGAGGCGTGCATTTCCTGCGGACGCTCTCAGGAGCTGGAGGGAATCGCGGTTCTTGAGAAGCGCGTGATCCTTTACGGCGGAGAGTGCAACGTCAACGTCTTCCGCTCCTCCGAGGAATGCGGATTCTGTTCCTGCCCCGAGCCCTGCTACGGCGCACAGAACACCCCCACCGCGGTGGTTGAGGTGATAGATCCCGTATTGCTCGGCAGCAAGATCGTGGAAAAAGCGAGCGACTGCAACTGCTGCTGTTGCTGCTGTGAGCACGACGTTCCTCAGCAAATGATGGAGCGCTTTGATGCACCGCCTTGCTTTGACGATGACAATACACAGCGCTTCTTGACCGTTTCTCTTGGGATCTTCTCGGTCGTTCGCATCGTTCGTCCGACCCAGCTTCTGATCCATGCGACCGAGTACGCAATTCCCGAAAAGGAATGTATCACGGTAGAGGAAGACGATCCCTGCCGCGTGTTCAGAACCATGCCGTTCCCGAGCGGAGAATTTTCCTGCACGAACGGGCATTGTCATACCGAAAGATTTGACCGCCCCGACCGTCAATCGAACTGCGGCTGCTGACCAATCGATTCAGACAGCATAGAAACAAAAAAGGCGAAAGCGTTTCTCGATGGAATTCGCTTTCGCCGTTTTATTATGCGATGGTTTCTTCTTCTTCACTCTCGATCAGATCCTTGCGGTATACAAACTCACAGTCGCCGTTTTTGCGAATGCACTCGGGGGTGATGATCACCTTGGCAACGTCGCGGCGAGAGGGAATCTCGTACATAAGCTTGGTCATCGCGTTCTCTAGGATTGCGCGCAGACCGCGTGCTCCCGTGTTTCGATCCAATGCAAGCTCTGCAACCGCATCAAGCGCCTCGGGGCTAAATTCCAGCTCAACGTCGTCCATGGAAAACAGCTTCTGATATTGCTTGATAAGGGAATTGCGGGGCTCGGTCAGAATGCGAACGAGGGAATTGCGATCCAGCTCCTCCAGAGAAACGATCACGGGGATTCGTCCGACCAGCTCGGGGATCAGACCGAACTTTACGATATCGTGAGGAATGACGTCCTTGAAAACGCCGCTTTCTCTGCGCTGATTCTTGGTCAGGATCTCACCGCTGAATCCAATCGTCTGGTTGCCCTTGCGCTTTTCGATCACGCCCTCCAGTCCTTCAAACGCGCCGCCGCAGATAAAGAGGATATTCTGCGTGTTGATGTGAATGAATTCCTGATTGGGGTGCTTTCTGCCTCCTTGGGGAGGCACGTTTGCAACCGTTCCCTCGAGGATCTTCAGAAGCGCCTGCTGAACGCCTTCTCCCGAAACGTCTCGCGTGATGGAGCGGTTCTCGCTCTTGCGGGCGATCTTGTCGATCTCGTCGATATAGATGATGCCGCGCACAGCGAGCTCTACGTCGTAATCAGCCGCCTGAATCAGACGCAGGAGAATGTTCTCCACGTCCTCGCCGACGTATCCCGCCTCGGTCAGCGTGGTCGCATCCGCGATCGCAAAGGGAACCTTCATGGTCTTTGCCAGCGTCTGCGCGAGATAGGTTTTGCCGACGCCCGTGGGACCGAGAAGCAGAACGTTGCTCTTTTGCAGCTCAACGGTGTCTTCCGATTCCTCAACCTGCTCGACCGGTGCTTTTTTCTTCTTGGCCTTTGTCTTTTTCGTGTTGTCCTTGGAAAGGATTCTCTTGTAGTGATTGTAGACAGCAACCGAGAGGGCGATCTTTGCCTCGTCCTGTCCGATCACGAATCGGTCGAGCGATTCCTTGATCTGAATGGGGCGGGGAAGCTCCTCCATGGAAAGCTTTTCAAAGTGTTGCTCCTCGATCGCGTCCTGGATCAGATCGTTGCAATCCTCAATACAGACGTCACATATGAATGCCGCTCCGGTAGGCGCGGGAATGAGAAACTGTACAGCCTTTTCGCTTCTGCCGCAGAAGGAACAGTAGTGAAGGCTCTTATTTGGTGTGTTTGCCATGTGTCAGCATGACTCCTTTCCCGTGCAATTAGGGTCTTTTTGCAATGATCTTGTCGATCAGCCCGTATTCCAGTGCCTGCTGGGCTGTCATGTAGTTGTCGCGGTCGGTGTCGCGCTCGATGATTTCCAGAGGCTTTCCGGTGTTCTCGGAAAGGATCTCGTTGAGAGTGCGCTTGACGCGAAGGATCTGCTCTGCCTGGATCTGAATGTCGGTTGCCTGACCGCGCGCGCCGCCCAAGGGCTGGTGGATCATGATCTCACTGTGGGGAAGGGCAAATCTCTTTCCCTTGGTTCCGGAGGAAAGAAGGAACGCGCCCATGCTTGCCGCCATACCGATGCAGATGGTGGATACGTCGCACTTGATAAACTGCATCGTATCGTAGATCGCCATGCCTGCGGTCACAGATCCGCCGGGAGAGTTGATATAGAAGGAGATCTCCTTCTCTGCATCCTGCGCCTCCAGGAAGAGCATCTGCGCGACCACAAGGGAAGCAGTGGTGTCGTTGACTTCATCAGAGAGAAAAACGATGCGGTCATTGAGCAGGCGAGAGAAGATATCGTAGGAGCGCTCGCCTCTGCCGGTTTGCTCAACCACCATGGGAACCAGCGCATCGCGGGATAGGTTTCTCGGATCAAACATACATTTTTACCTCGTTTCATATAGAATTTTGAACCGGAAATTGCATAGGCGACTTCCGGTTCAAACAGCGTTCAGATTATTTCGTGACTGCCTTTTCCTTTACGAGATCCATTGCCTTCTTGACCTTGATGTCTTCTGCAACGGAATCTACGGGAATCGCGTTACGTACGTCCTCGATCTTCATCTGGTATGCATCGGCAATTCTCTGAAGCTCAGCCTCAACATCCTCCTCGGTAGCGGTGATGTTCTCAAGCTTTGCGATGGTCTCAAGTGCCAGTCTCATCTTTACCTGCTTTTCAGCCTGGGGACGAAGCTGTGCGCGGAGGGAATCCAGATCCATGCCGGTGTACTGGAAGTAGGTCTTGAGGTCGAGTCCCTGCATACGGAGACGGTTGTCGTAATCGCGTACAAAGTTCTCGGTTTCAGCAACGTACATTGCCTCGGGGATCTCTGCAACGAGATTCTCCATCAAGGTCTCCATCAGCTGGCTCTCGAACTTTTCCTCAGCCTCAGCCTGGTGTCTCTTAGCGATTTTTGCCTTGATATCAGCGCGATATTCATCGATCGTGTCAAATTCGGAAACGTCCTTTGCAAAATCGTCGTCCAGCTCGGGAAGCTCGATGTGCGCGATCTTGTGGATCACGGTCTTAAAGACTGCAGCCTTGCCTGCCAGCTCCTTTGCGTGGTACTCCTCGGGGAAGGTTACGTTTACGTCGAACTTCTCCTCGAGCTTGTGGCCAGCAACCTGCTCCTCGAATCCGGGAATGAAGTTTCCGGAGCCGAGCTTGAGGGGATAGCCCTCGCCCTTGCCGCCATCGAAGGGAACACCGTCAACGGAGCCCTCGTAATCAATGGTGCAAACGTCACCCATAGCGCTCACGCCATCGGTAACCTCGATTTCTCTGGAGTTGCGCTCCTGAATGGTCTTCAGCTCAGCCTCGATCTCAGCCTTGGTTACTCTTGCAACCTTCTTCTCAGCCTTGATGCCAAGGTAATCCTTGATCTCTGCCTCGGGCTTGGGGAATACCTTTGCGGTGAAGACGACGCCGTTCTCTTCGTCAGCGGAGAGAACGTCAAACTCGGGCTGACCAACGGTCTCGCCGATCTTGCTCTCTGCAAGCGCTGCCTCGAAGGCCTCGGGAAGGATCGCGTTGAAAGCGTCCTCATAGAAGAATCCCTTGCCGTACATCTTCTCGATCACGGAGCGGGGAGCCTTTCCCTTGCGGAAGCCGGGAACGGTTACCTTTGCGGCGTTCTTGCGATAGGAATCGGAGAGCGCCTTCTTAAACGTGTCATGATCCACGGAAAACTCAAGCGTGATTTCTCCGGGATTGGTCTTTTCGGATTTCAACAGACTCATTTTTTATCATCCTCCAAAAGTTGAAATGGATATTTTTTCATACAAATTATATTATACTTCTTTTTTGCGATTTTGTCAATCGGTTTTTCGAAAATTCATAGATATAAACAAAATCAGACGCCCCAAACGGGCAGAGGTGTAAAATTCAGATAATCAGCGGCGCAAATGGTAAAGTCGATCCCCTCAAACTGCTGTGTTCTGGGGATGTGATACGCCCCGTGAATGTGTCCAAAGTAGCAGGACTTCACGCCAAACTCGTGAAGAACGTCCAGAATCTCTCGGCAAACGAACTCGTTCCATACGGGAGGAAAGTGAAGAAAAACGATCAGGGGGAGATTTTCATCCTCTCCTTGAAGCTTTTTCGCCTCCTCCAGACTCAGACGAAGTCTTATCGCCTCGCGGTTGACGATCTTGGCGTACTCCACGTCGCCAATGGTGTGCTGTTGCGCCTCCTCAACGAACCATCCTCTCGTGCCGCAAACGATGCAGTTGTCAAAGCGATAGGCGTTGTTGTAGAGAATATTGATGGATGCAATTCCGTTCGTCTCCCAAAAGGCGTGAAGCTTGGAATGGGTGGACCACCAGAAATCGTGATTGCCTTTTCCAATCAGCTTTTTGCCGTTCAGCGAATCAAGAAAGCGGAAATCCTCCAAGGAATCCTCGAGCCTCAGACTCCAGGAGATGTCTCCGGGCACGATGACGGTATCCTCAGGCGAGACGACCGCGTTCCAGTTTTTTTCAATTTTTTTCATGTGATCCTGCCATCTTGCTCCGAAAATGTCCATGGATTTGGAACGGTCAGAGGAAAGATGTAAGTCTGCCATGACAAATAACGACATGTAAACAGGCTCCTTTTTCGGTATAGATTCAACGGGTTCGGGTAAACTATCGTTGAGAGAAACAGCCTCTCAATTTTCTGAATTCGGAAAGGAAGAACTGAAATGGATACCTGCAATTCCAAGGATTACGGATGCAAGCACATCAAGGGAATCAAGTGTGACGTCAAGAACTGTTACTACCACAACGCCGAGACCTACTGCACTGCAGAGCAGATCTCTGTAGGCCCTCAGAGCGCAGATACGTCGGGTGAGACGCTTTGCGCGACCTTCAAGCCCAAGAACAGCTGATCAAGCCACTTCTTAAACGCGGGCGCCGTGAAAACGGCGCCCTTTTTCGTTTTATCCCAAGTATTCGAGAACTGCCTTCGCCATTTCGGTGCGGTCGCAAACCTTGGTAAAGTTCACCTTTCTTTTCGCAATGCCAACGAGAGGATAGGGAATCTCCGCGCCGGTCAGCTCGGTCAGCTGATCCAGCGCGCCAAGATCCGACTCGGGCTCCTTGCCGGTCAGGGAGCGGTAAACGTTGTTTGCAAACTTGTAGGGGCTCGCCGTGGAATCCACGACCAAGGGAAGCGTTTCCTTGGTGTCGGCAAGATACTGCTCCGCTGCGTAGATCGCAACGGCGGTATGCGTATCGGCAAGATAGTTGCAATCGTTGTAAATGCTACGGATCGTTTCAGCGGTTTCCGCTTCGCTTGCATAGTAGCCGACGAAATTCTCCTGAATCTCCGCAAGAACGTTAGCGTCGACCGTATATTTGCCGGTTTCCTTGAGTGCCTTCATGTATGCCGCAGTGCGCTCGCTGCCTGCAGTAAAGTAAAGCAGACGCTCCAGATTGCTGGAAATGAGAATGTCCATGGAGGGGGACATCGTCAGGTGGAAATCGCGGTTGCGGTCATAGGTTCCGGTGCGCAAAAAGTCGGTCAGAATGTTGTTGGTGTTGGAAGCGCAAATAAAGCGGTTTACGGGCAGACCCATGAGCTTTGCAATGTATCCTGCAAAGATGTTTCCGAAGTTACCCGTGGGCACGCAGACGTTGATCTTCTCACCGTACTTGCACTTTCCTGCATTCAAAAGATCGCAGTATGCCGAAACATAGTAGACGATCTGAGGCGCCAAACGTCCCCAGTTGATGGAGTTTGCGCTGGAGAAGAAGTATCCCTTGTCATCAAGCTTTTTCACCATTTCCGCGTCGCTGAAGATCTCCTTGACACCCGTCTGTGCATCGTCAAAGTTTCCTTCGATCGCGCATACGTTCACGTTAGAACCGGTCTGGGTCGCCATCTGTAGCTTTTGCACGTGGCTGACGCCGTCAACGGGATAGAATGCCATGATCTTGATGCCGTCAATGTCGCGGTATCCCTCAAGAGCCGCTTTTCCGGTGTCTCCCGAGGTTGCAACGAGGATGAGCGCGGTGCGCTTTTCGCCCGTTTTCACGAGCGCTCTGGAGAGCAGACGGGGCATGATCTGAAGTGCCATGTCCTTGAATGCCGCGGTCGGTCCGTGCCAAAGCTCCATGATCTCCAAGGGCGCTTTGATGGATACCAGCGGTGCGGCGCCTCCCACGAAGCTCTCGGGGGAATATGCGAGCTTGCAATCTTCCAAAAGCTCCTCCTCGGTGTAATCAGTGAGGAACATGGAGAGGATCTTTGCCGCACGCTCGGGATAGGATTTCTCGCAAAGAGAAAGGATATCCTCCTTGGTCAGCGCGGGAATGGACTCGGGAACGAAGAGTCCTCCATCGTCAGCCAGACCCTGCTTGATTGCCTGTGCGGCGGTTACGGTTGCCTTTTCGGTGCTTCTTGTGCTTTTGAAATACATCATTTTTCTTCTCCTGAGTATGTATTTGCTGAATTTTTATAAATTGACTTGCGCACGGGATCACGTCAGATGCCGAGTCGCAAAATGATGTGCGTTTTTGAAAAAGAGTTTGTCTAAAAGTTCATCGGAATAGTAGCTTGAGAGATACTCACGCAAGGAGGGAATTGCCCCCAGATCGGGGAGATCGGCAGGCATCGTCGCGCCGTCCATATCGCACCCGAAGCATAGCGCGTCCTCGCACCCCTGCTCCAGAAAATATTCCGTGTGTCTGAGCACGTCCTCACGCGTTGCCTCTTTTTGATTTGACAAAAAAGGACGGTGAAGATTTAGCCCAATGATTCCGCCAAGATCAAGCAGATCCCGAATTTGATTGCGTCGGAGATTTCTAGAAACGGGGCAGATATCGTAGGCGTTGGAATGAGACGCCATGACAGGTCTTTCTTGATTCGATGCGATCTCAAAGATCTCATCGGCAGAATGAAGGGAAGCGTGGGAAACGTCCGCGATCATGCCAAGGGAAATTGCGTCCCGAATCGCGTGTCTTCCAAAGTCGGTCAGTCCGCGTTTTGTATCATGCGAACCTCCCATGCAGCTCTCGCCGCCCCAAAGAGGCGTGAGGATGCGAAAGCCGACACGGTGTAATTCCTCCACGCGCTCCAACTTTCGGTTCAGTACCCTTGCATCCTCCAGCGCGAGCAGAAGGGAAACGCCGTTCCCGGTCTCGCGTCCGTTGGAGAGGAGCTTTGCTTTTCCGTCTCGGATGGAAGGATCGGCTCGCAGATAGGCGAGAACGTTGCCAAGACGCGTCCATCCCGCCTCGTCATCCAAAGACGTGTCGGTCCAGATCGCCATGACCTGCACGTAGGTATCAAAATCGACGGATTTTTGGAGGGAAACCGAGAGGGAATTCTTCTCCAGCGATTCTCCCCGAGAAAACATTTCGGTCGCGGTGTCGCAGTGAAGATCGAAAAAGGAAGTTCTCATGCGTTAGTACGCCCCCTTTATGTGATGGATCTTAAGCACCTTCGGCTTTTTACATCCTTGGGAGGCGTCCACCCAGATCTCGATCACGTCCATGCGGGGCTTTTTCGCGGTTGGATGCTCGTGCAGATATTGCCGTGCCGCCTGTCGTGTAAAGCGTCGCTTCTCGGCGTTGACTGCGTGCCTCGGGGGAGGCGCGGTATCCAACTCGCTTGGGTGGTAACTCCTTGCCTTGACCTCCACGAACGCGATCGTTTTGAAAGAAGTCGCAACGATATCAATCTCGTGGTGTCCGGCGCGGTAATTCCGTTCCTTTACTACATATCCGTGAAGTCGGAGATAGCGCGCCGCATATTGCTCGCCAAAGCTTCCGACTGCATGGCTTTTAGGATTTGTTTTCATCACGGTCAAGGAATCGAATGAATTGCTTGCGGTGAATGGGGGAGGGACCGTTCGCTCGGAGAGCGTCCATGTGCGCCTTCGTGCCATATCCCTTGTGCTTGGCGATCCCGTACTCGGGATACTGCCGATCCAGCTCAATGCACTGGCGGTCACGCGTTACCTTGGCAAGGACCGACGCCGCCGCGATACTGGGGGAGAGCGCGTCTCCGTGGATCACCGCACGAGCGGGGATCTGAAAATCTCTTGCGATGTTTCCATCGATTAGGGCAAAATCCGCCTTGATCTGCAGTCCGTCAATGGCGCGGCGCATGGCAAGCAGATCTGCTTCCAAAATGTTCAGCGCGTCGATTTCCTCCACCGTTGCCTCTGCAATAGAGTATGCCAAGGCGTTTTGGCAGATGACGTCAAAGAGTGCCTCGCGTTTTTTTGCGGTCAGCTTTTTTGAATCGTTCAAGCCCTCGGGAATATAATCGGGAGGCAGAATGACCGCCGCTGCAACGACCGAGCCGCAAAGGGGGCCTCTGCCTGCCTCATCCACGCCGCAAACGGCAGTAAAGCCTTGCGCGCGGAGTTCTTGTTCAATACCTTGTTCCATGCTTTACGTCCTCCGTTCAGGCTTTTCCACGCGGTCGAGGGTGATCCGTCCGATCTTGGAGGAACGGAACTCATCCAGCAGCATGGTAGCGGTGCGCTCCTCGCTCACCTCGCCGCCGCTGATCAGAAATCCGCGCTTCCGTCCGATGGTGAGGAAGAGATCGTAGTCGCTCATATCCTCGGGAATGCTCTCCAGCTTGTACCTTGCCATCAGCATCTCGGGGTAAAGACGGCGCAATCTTCCGCAGAGGATCACGGCAAGCGTCTCGGTGTCAAGAATGTCATCCTTGATGGCACCCGTCAACGCCAAATTCTCGCCAACGCGCTTTTCTTCAAACTTCGGCCACAGAATACCCGGCATATCCAACAGATCCACACCGATCGCAGTGCTCACCCATTGCTTGTCGCGAGTCACACCGGGGCGGTTTTCCACCTTGGTCTTCTTGTTTCCGCAGATCTTGTTGATCAGCGAGGATTTTCCAACGTTCGGAACTCCGAGCACCATTGCGCGAAGATGCTTGCCCGACATTCCCTTGGCCTCGTATCTCTGAATCTTTTCAGCCAAGAGCTGACGGATGGCGGGGGCGATACGGTTCATGCCTTCGCCGTTGACACAGTCAATGATGAGACAAACCGTGTTTTCGTTGGTGTAGTACTGTTGCCAGATTTTATTTTGCGAGGCGTCCGAGAGAGACGCCTTGTTCAGCAAGAGGATCGTGGGCTTTCCCGCGGTCAGACGGGTGATTTCTGGGTTTCTGGAGCTATAGGGGATTCTGGCGTCCAGAATTTCGAGGATCACGTCCACGTGCTTGAGGTTTTCCGAGATCATGCGGCGTGTTTTCGCCATATGACCGGGAAACCATTGTATCGTTTCAGATGGCATGATTTGCCCATCCTTTCTGCTTGTTTTTTATGTGAGAACCGTAAAAGGGGAAAGTCTGAGCATGACCTTGCCAAGGATACACTGCTCGTCGATAAACCCGATGTCGGGATGTCGGCTGTCCTTGGAATTGTTTCGGTTGTCACCCAGGACGAAAACCTTGCCTTCGGGCACAGTCGCTTTATAGATGCCCGTGCTGTAGTCGAAGTTGGCGTAGAACAGATTATCGTATTTTCCCGTGATCTCATCGGTGATACGGTCCTTGAGCACCGCATGGCTGTCCTCGTACAGAACGCCGTCTACCGTGATTTCGTTCGTTTTGGTGTTGATGATCACTTCCTGTCCCTCAAGCGCGATCACACGCTTAACAAGCGTTTTCTGCTTGTTTGACGTTTCAGCGAGGTGGAACACGACGATGTCGTCCTGCTTTGGCTGGTAGGCAACGTTGTGAAGAAGCAGGTATTCGTTGTGATGGAGGGTATTTTCCATAGACTCTCCGTCCACGCGGCAGAGGCGGACGCCAAACGTAAAGATCATCAGAACCGCAAAGATCGAGATGACAAACAGCTCCAGATAATCGAAGGCTCCACGCACGAGGCGATGAAACAAAGATTCCTGATTTTCGGTTTCGTTCATTGGAAATCCTTTCTCGTTACTTGGTCATAAGCTCCATCAGCTCATAACCGAACGGGATATAATGTTGTTTTCTTTCCGCGCTTTCCTCAGAGAAGCAGTCAACGCCGTCGCACGATGCGTTGGAGGAGTAGAGGAAGAAGGGAACGGGATCGATGGTGTGCGTACGCAGACGAATGGGAGTGGGATGATCGGGGAGCACCAGGATCTTGAAGTCCTCGCCACGGGCAGAGAGATATTCGTATACGGGTTTGAGGATCTCGGAATCAATCTTTTCAATCGAGAGAACCTTGTTGTCCAGCTCTGCGCGGTGTCCGCATTCATCGGGTGCCTCTACGTGAACGTAGACGTAGTCGTATCCGTCGGAGAATGCCTTAATCGCGGCGTCTGCTTTTCCCTTGTAGTTGGTATGTACGTTGCCGGTCGCGCCCTCAACGTCGATCGAGGACATTCCCGCGCAGAGCGCGATACCCTTGATCAGATCCACCGCCGAGATGACCGCGCCGCGAAGATCCCATTGCTCGCGGAAGTTGGGAAGGGCAGGCTTTTTGCCGGGGCTCCAGAGCCACGCCGAGTTTGCAGGCTTGAGCCCTCTTGCGCGTCTTGCCTCATTGATGGGGTGATGATTGAGAACGTCAAAGCTCTCTCTCATCAGACGGTAAAATTCGCCACCGCCGTTCTCTTCTTTGGGGAGGTATTCGCCGATTCTTTTTCCAAGAATGTCGTGAGGTCTCATGAAGGGATAGGTGTCGTTGCCGTTTTTCCAAATGAGACAATGGCGGTAGCTGACACCGGTGTAGAACTTGCGGATGTCATCACCGAACTTCTCCTGAAGCGCTTTGATCAGCTCGTCTGCCTCTGCCGTTGTGATCTCGTCTGCGCTGTGGTCGAGAATGATCTTGTCATCATAGTCCTCGCCTTCGTCAGAGAGGGTGACGACGTTGCAGCGGTAGGCGGTTTCGTTCGGAAGCATTTCGATTCCCATGCTGACAGCCTCGAGGGGAGAGCGTCCCTTCGAATAGACCTTGGGGTCAAAAGAGAGAATCGACATATTGGCGGTGTCGCTTTCGGGCACCATTCCTTCGGGAACGTTCGAGACGGTTCCCACAAGTGCCTTTGATGCCAGCATGTCCATGGTCGGCTTTACGGCAGCCTCCATTGGCGTGCGGTTTCCGAGTGCTTGAATCTTTTCATCAGCCATTCCGTCAGGGATTAAAACAAAATATTTCATGGGTTGCCTCCGGGAAAATGATAATATACAGTATATTATATCATACTCTTTCGAAAAGTACAATAGGAATCATTAAATTTTTTGGACAGATTTTGACTTTCTTTCCCGTCTTTTTTATCTTTTTTGAACAGAACCGAAAAAAGAATGGCAGAGGAGAAGTTTTGTCTTGCTTTTTTGGGGGATTTGTGATAGAATGTAGAGGTAATGCCACAGGCGGTGAAAGGAGAGCGCGATGAACGAGGAGCCGATTTTGGAGGAGTTGAAGGAAAAACAAAAAAAGAACGTGAAGAAAATCGTGTATGTTCTTTTGGGAATTGTACTTGCTTTTCTGCTTGCTCTTTTGGTGCTGTCTCTGCTGATTCCCAAGGAGGAGCAAAAGGAAAAGGAGATCCGATTTTATCCTGTGACAGACGAAAACATTTTCGAGAATTCGCAATACGTATCGAAAAATCGGACGGTTTATTACTGTGATAGCTCTGCAGGTTATGAATACACCACGCCGATCACCGAGGAAAATCGGACCGAGTACGAGGCAGAGGTGATCTTTGCAGAAGCCTATCTGAACGCGGTCATTCTCGGGGACGAAATTGCGCTTCGTCAGATGTGCAGCGCGGACTATCTGGAGAAGAATCCGATTGCCGATTTCACACAGCAGATGCTGTATGATATCAATATCCATACGTACCGTACCGAATATTTGGAGGACGGAAGCCGACTGGTGACCTACAAGCTGATGTACAAAATCTATCGAAACAACGGAACGTACCGTCGGGACGTCGGAAGTGACGGCGCGCGTCCGGAGTACCTGGTTTTGCGCGTTTCTGCAGACGGAACGACCATCCAAATAGACGATATTCTCAGATAAGAAGAGGAAATTGTTAACAATTTGTAAAATGTCAAAAACCTTGTTGCAAAACACGGGGGAGTATGATATAATAATTCGCGTTGCGTTTATATATAACGAACGCAAAATAAAATACACACACCGGGCGGGGATTGCATCGGTGCCGCCTTGCAGTCGCGAGACGGTTTAGGCAATGCGCCGCGGTGGTGGAAAAAACCGAAGGAGGACATTTCAATGTCTATTATCTCGATCAAGCAGTTGCTTGAAGCAGGTGTTCATTTCGGACACCACACCAGAAGATGGAATCCTAAGATGCAGGAGTACATTTTCACTGAAAGAAACGGCATCTACATTATCGACCTGCAGAAGACCGTTCGCAAGTTTGACGAGGCTTACAACTTTGTTCGTGAGCTTTCCGAGAACAACGGCACCATTCTGTTCGTTGGTACCAAGAAGCAGGCAGCAGAGGCAATCAAGGAAGAGGCTACCCGTTGCGAGATGTACTACGTAAACGTAAGATGGCCCGGCGGAATGATGACCAACTTCAAGACCATCAAGAAGTCCATCACCCGTTTGAACAACCTCTACAAGATGCAGGAGGACGGAACCTTCGATCTGCTTCCCAAGAAGGAAGTTGCTGCAATGCAGAAGGAAATCTTTGATCTTGAGAAGAGCTACGGCGGAATCAAGACCATGGAGAAGCTTCCCGACGCTGTATTCATCGTTGACCCCAAGAAGGAGAGAAATGCAGTTCTCGAGGCAAAGAAGCTTGGCATTCCGGTAATCGCTATCGTTGATACCAACTGCGATCCCGACGATGCTGACTATATCATTCCCGGTAACGATGACGCAATCCGTGCCATCAAGCTGATCTCCGCTGCACTTGCTGATGCAGTGATCGAGGGTAAGCAGGGCGAGACCAACACTGAGGAAGCAGCTGCAGAGGCTGCTGAGGCAGACGCTGAGTAATCGAAAGGAGTAACCAAAATGGCTACTATTAGTGCAAAGGACGTTGCCGCTCTCCGCGCAAAGACCGGAATCGGCATGATGGAGTGCAAGAAGGCACTCGTTGAGGCAGAGGGAGACGTTGAGGCTGCAATCAAGATCCTTCGTGAGAAGGGTGAGCTCAAGGCTGAGTCCAAGATGGCTACCAGAATTGCTGCTGACGGTATCGTTGAGATCCTCAAGGACGGCGATTCCACCGCAATGATCGAAGTAAACTCCGAGACCGACTTCGTTGCAAAGAACGAGTCCTTCAAGGCGTTTGTTGCAGATCTGCTCAAGATCATCATCGACCAGAAGCCCGCTGACGTTGACGCTCTCATGGCATGCAAGTATGACGATGAGATGAACGTTGAGGCAAAGGTTAAGGAAATGATCTTCAAGATCGGTGAGAAGATCACCGTTCGCCGTTTCGTTCTCGTTGAGGGCGTTACCAGCACCTATATTCACGGAACCGGCTCCATCGGTGTTATCGCTAAGTTCAACACTAACGTTGCTGACAAGGCTGAGTTCGCTGCATTTGCAAAGAACATCGCGCTCCAGATCGGTGCATATCCCACTCCTTACCTCTGCCGTGAGCAGGTTCCTGCAAGCGTCATCGAGGAGGAGAAGAACATTCTGCTCGCTCAGATCGCAAACGATCCTGCAAACGCAAAGAAGCCCGATGCAATCAAGGCAAAGATGGTTGAGGGTAGAATCTCCAAGTTCTACGACAACAACTGCCTCGTTGACATGACCTACGTCAAGGACGAGGACATGAAGGTTGGCAAGTACGTTGAGA
>JAZSBE010000077.1:0-44413 GCA_045602215.1 Eubacteriales bacterium
GGGGTCATTCACCCAATAATGGGTATCCGAGCTGACGTCTCCGATGTTACCAACCTGTACCCAGCCCTCCATGCCGTTCTCGAAGTCACCGTTTGCAAGTCTGTATGCGGTGGTGTCCTTCATCGCAAGCGTGTAGGTATAGGAAACAGACTGAGTTTCACCGTCAATCTCGCAGGAAACGGTTACCGTGAAGACCTCGTAAACAGCCTCATCGGTGTAGGTGCCAACCAAGGAGAAGACGTAGGTCGCGCTATCAATCTCCATTCCGCCGTACTGCACGGAATAAACGAGCGGCAGTTCGTCTGCGCAACTGATGTTTTCGGAGAAATCAACAAGGATGCTTTCTTTGTTCGCAAGATCGTATACGTCGTATTCCTTCACGACCTCGGTATTCAGTACAACAAGTCTCTTGGTTCCGCACACGTTGCAATCCACGTCGGAATCGTCGTCATACGCGTGTCCTGCATCCACGTAAGAATCCACGTAGGAATCGCCGCAAGCGGAGCAGGTATACGTGGTATAACCCTGCTCGGTGCAGGTAGGATCGATTACAACGGATTCATAGGAGTGTCCTGTTTCATTCACATAGGAATCCACATAAGAATCGCCACAGGTAGCACAGGTGTGCGTGGTGTATCCCTGCTCGGTGCAGGTAGGATCGGTTTCCACAGACTCATAGGAGTGACCCGCGTCTACGTAAGAATCTACGTAGTTGTCCCCACAAACGGAGCAGGTATACGTGGTATAGCCTTGCTCAGTGCAGGTAGGATCGGTAACCACGGATTCGTAGGAGTGTCCTGCCTCATCCACATAAGAATCTACATAAGAATCACCGCAAACAGAGCAGGTATGCGTCGTGTAGCCCTGCTCGGTGCAGGTAGGCTCGGTTTCCACAGACTCATAGGAGTGACCCTCGCTGAAAATGACCTCATTCTTGGTCGCGCCGCAGACGCATGCCATGGTATAGGAACCGTCTGCCGTGCAGGTTGCATCGACTCTCGAGCCTTCAACCTCGGCATATTCATGATCCGCAGCATCGGTCTTATCACCGCAAGTGCATTCGTGCCAGTGCTGAACGTCATCCTTCGACCATTCAGCAGAATAGGAGTGTCCTTCGCTCGGGATAACCTCAACCTTGGTCGCGCCACAGACGCAAGCCACGGTGTAAGAGCCATCCTCGGTGCAGGTTGCATCCACTCTGGATCCTTCAACCTCGGCATATTCATGATCCGCAGCATCGGTCTTATCACCGCAAGCGCATTCGTGCCAGTGCTGCGTTTCGTCCTTCGACCATTCAGCAGAATAGGAGTGACCCTCGCTGACAATGACCTCAACCTTGGTCGCGCCACAGACGCAAGCCATAATGTAAGAGCCGTCCTCGGTGCAGGTCGCATCCACTCTGGAGCCTTCGACCTCGATAGTGTAAGCATGATCCGCCAGGTCGGCTTTGTCTGTGCAAGCGCACTCGTGCCAGTGCTGCGTTTCGTCCTTCGACCATTCGGTAGAATGAGCATGGCCAAGCATGGAGGAGACTTCCTGCTGAACAATCACGATCGAACAGTCCTTGCACCGTACGCCCTCGGTAAGACCCGTGGTCGTACAGGTAGCTGCCTTTGCAGGAAGAATCTCGGTGTTGGCGTGACGGCAATCCGCGTCTCGAACGAAGTCACATCCCTCGTTGTTACAGGTCGCATCGTAGTTGTCGTCATACTTGTGTCCCATTGCGGGGACGGAGCTTTGAGGAACAAGCACTGCGCCGCACGCGGAGCACTTCTTGCCCTCGGAAAAACCGGTTACGGTACAGGTGGGAGCTACAGCGGCAAGCACTTCCTCGGTGTGAGGAATCATCTCAATTTCCTCGGTGTAGCTGTCTCCACAGGAGCAGGTAAAGGTCTTCAGACCTGCTTCATCGCAGGCAGCAGCCTTCGTGACCGTCTCGCTGTACTGGTGGATGTGTTCAGTCTGTTCGTTTTCACTTGTTTCGACATCTTCCTTGAGCACGTCGGCAAGCTCACAACCAACAGCCGTCATCATAAGAGCGCAGATTAACAAAACCAAAGATAACTTCAAAAACGTTTTTCTCATGTTGCTCTCCTTTGAAATTAATGAAATTTATATCTCAAATTAATTGAGTTCATTTTCCATCAGCGTTGCATCGGGCAGATCGTCAATCGACTGATAATAGGTGATAAAGCTATCTACCGCCAGGCATCCCCAGTCGGCAGAGGCATCGTCCACCACTCTGATGTAGACCTCCCGTCCCATAAACGCGGTCAGGTCCGCCTTGAAAAGGAACATAAAGCCCTCGTAGCTATCTTCATTATCGTTGTGGTATTTTGCGATTGCTACATTGGTGGAAGCATCAACGATCTCAATATAACAGTTCGGGTTATAGCCGCCGCCCAGCTTAAAGGTCATAAAGCCGCAGCCACCAACGGTGAAGGTCGAGCTGGTCAGAGTTCCCCTTGCAGCCTCCATGCTACCCATGACGTCCTCAATACCCGTAAACAGGAATTGACCGTCCTTGTTGTAGGACTTGTCTGCGTTTTTCCAGAAGACATCCTGTCCGGATACGTAGCCCATTGCAGGCTCTCCGTCCAGCGTCCAACCGGTCAGGTCACCCGACTCGAAGTCGCCGTTGAGCACCTGATAGGGATTGTCCTCGCCAAGGAGAGTGTCGGACTGAGGTCCGGGCTTGATATCAACCGCAAGGTTTGCCTTTTCGGGTACGCCCGCCGCGTCCTTGTAGTAGGTTACAAAGCTGTCCACGGTCAACAGGCCCCAGTTGCTTGTAGAATTATCTACCACGCGAATCTTCAGGCTTCTGCCCATAAACGCCGAAAGGTCAGCCTTATATAAAACCATGTTTGCGAGGTTGCTTCCGTTGTTGATGATGCCGGTTCCCTTGTCGCTGAACAGTCTGTTTGCAAAGCGCAGCAGTTCTTCTCCGGTTTCGGCATCAATGATGGAAATGTAGCATTCCCAAGAATTTCCGCCGCCGCCAAGCAGGTAGGTGATATATCCGCTACCTCCAACCGTGAACGCCGAGCTCGTCAGCGTACCCTTGTTGGATTCCAGAACGCCTTCTCCTTCATTCACAATGCCCGAGAACAGATACGTTCCCTTCTTGTTGTAGGGGAAGTTTTCATTCCACCAGCCGGAAGCGTTGGTGACGACACCGATCTTCTGGCCTTCGAGCGTCCAACCGGTCAAATCTCCCGTTTCAAAGCCGCCGTTCACAACCTGATACTCACTGTCGGGCATCACGTCGGACTCGTATCTGGCGAGGAAGGACTCGCTGTCGATCCATACGGGCTTCTCTTCCCAATAGGTCTGAATGCTATCCAGAACGATGCATCCCAATTCATCGGTGGAGGTGTTGGTATCCACCACCTCAATGAACATCGTCTCTCCGATGTATGCGGAAAGATCTGCATAATACTGAACGAGGTTCAACAGGCGCATACCGTTTTGAACGTAGGGGAATTGGAAATTCCAGTACTTGAAGTTGGAATATCTTGCAACCTCAATAGCCTCATCGCCCCGCTTTACCATGAATCGGATGTAGGTCTTGTTGTTGTCCGCGCAACCGCCAAGCTTATAGCTTACGTATCCGGAGCCACCCAAAACGAATTCCGAGGATCGCATGACGCCCGTTGCAGAGGGCATATATTTTCCGTAATGATAATTTCCGTCACGGGAATAGGTGATGTTCTCATTCCACCAGACTGCCTCGGTGTTGACACCCTCGTTGGAAAAGGCGTCCCCCTCAACGACCGTCCAGCCTGCAAGAGAACCAAGCTCAAATCCGCCGTTTGCGATCTCATGGATCGAGGGAGCAGCAGCCTCGAGCTGATAGTCCTCTACCTTGGTGAAGAATACGCCCTCCGTCTGCGGATCTGCATATTCGCCGATTCTGATATCGTCTACTGCGATATAACCGTAGTAATAGCTCTTGTCATTATCGACGATTCTGATGTATACTTCCTGATTCTTGTATTCCGACAAATCCACGGAATACGCATAGAAGTTATCGGTATTATAGACGCCTGACGCATATCTGTCGGGCATCACGTATTCCTCGGTATGCTCGTGGAAGTATTCGTTGGTCTGCATGGCGATCATCTTGTCGTTCTCGACAAGATAAAAGCCTACAAAGCAAAGCTCTTCCTCGGGCTTCTCGGGCGCGTCCGTGCCCTTTCCGATCGTCAATGCGCCGCCTGCAAGCTTGAGGCTGACAACACCGTCCTCGGGAACAATGAAGTTCGTGGAGCGAAGCACTCCCGTTCTTGCACCCGAATACTTGCCGTGAAAGCCCTTGCCGGTCAGATACCAGTTACCCGTCTGATTGATCGACAGCACGTTGTTGTTGGCGTCAAAATCATACATGAAGGTCTTTTGAGAGGATACGCAATCATCGTCAAAGGCATCACCGGATTCAACCGTCCAGCCCGACAGATCGGCAGATTCAAAGCCGCCGTTGATCAGGGTCGGTGCTGCGGACGGATTGGAGGCGGGAGGATTGTCATTTTCGCCGTCGGACTTTTTTGACTTGCACCCGAAGAGACCGATGCACAAAAATATGACGCATAAAAGACTGCATATAGCCAATAATTTTTTACGCATACAGCACCTCCTATTCTCCTAAGTTACCCACGTTACCGTAATACGCGGGCGTTACGGTATCGCTGTACGCGCTGCCCATACGGTAAACGGTAAATTCGGTAAACTTGATACCCGCATTGTTGTCAAAAATGTTTAAGTAGTCGGAATCTCCGTACTTGGGATAGATTCTCGTTGTAAAGCTGATCACACCGTCAACGTAAACCTCAAGCATGGAACGGTCGATCAGGATCGTGACCTCATATTCCGTCTTCACACGATCCCAGGTGTAGCTGGGCTGGCGGTTGACGTAATCAAGCAACGAGGACTGATTTCTTTCCACGTAAACGCCGTTGTTCGAGAATACGATGTCGCTTCTCTCGGTCTTTCCGTCCACGACGTTGGGGTTATATCTTACCGAGATGCCTGCCGAATATTCAGGGCTCGAAGGATCCAGCTCGATCTTCGCTCTGATCTCCAGCATATCTCCTCTGATGCTCGAAATATCATTGTTGATCTCAGCCGCGGTCTTGCCCGCGCCGTCGTAGTGATACAGGGTTTCTTCTCTCAGGCTTTCAATTTCCTTGATGGGCTCACGAATAACCTCTTTGCCGTCATCGGAGAGCCACAGCTCCAGAGGGATCGCATAATTGTGCGCCCAGCCTGCGGTGTAGTTCTGTGCAGTGCCTGCGTCCTTACCCTGCGCGATTGCATAAATGACGGTTCTTCCCTGCTCGTAGTCGGTCTTTCCTGCGGCGATATCCTCCTCGGTCAAGAAGCAGAATCCGTTCTGACCGGTATATACGCCTCTTCCCAGATCGAAGAGCTTGGGCTGATCGTCGTCTGCAATAAATCTGCAGGTCGTTTTGTCAAAGGTTCCGATCCAGTAATAGCAGTCAACGACGTAGCCGTCTACCGTATACTGGGGACAGTCAAACAGAATGTACTTTGTCTGGGAGCCATCCTTGGTGCTGATGGGAAGCATGACCACGCACTCCCAATGCGCACCCTGCTCGGGATATCTGTTGTAGTCACATTGATAGAGATAACCGCGGTGTTCCCACTCTCTCATGTTTTCGGAGGTATAAATCACCGCCGAACCGCCGGCATCGGGAATGGAGGTCGAAACCATCATATAATAAGTTCCGTCATCATACCACACGAAGGGATCGCGGAACTGCTCTCTCTCACCCTGCGAGTTGTCGCTGGGCTGTGTAATGACCAGCTTATCCTCAACCACCCATTCAACCAGATAAGGATCGTCGGGATCCTTTGCGTGAGCGAACGCAACGTTCTGACCTGTCCAGGTCGAGGTGTTGGTTCCTGCCGTAATAACGAGCCAAGGCGTTCCGTCGGGGCCAATGCAGGCGCCGCCCGTCCAGATACCCTCGGGACAAATGCCCGCGGTCGGTACCACTGCGTCCTTGACGTACTTCCAATGGACCATATCCTCGCTCACCAGATGTCCCCAGCGGATCTGCGACCAGTAGGGGCCTGCAGGATTGTGCTGATAGAACACGTGGTACATTCCCTTGTAATAGAAGGGAGAGTGAGGCTCGTTCATCCATACTGCGGGAGGCAGTGCGTGATACTGCGGACGGTATCTGTCTCCCTCGTAAACCGAGGAATCCAGCGCGATGTCATTCCAGTCAAGATAAGGATGTCCCTCGGTGGAATCGGTATCGTTGTAAATACCAACGATCTCCTTGGGGCTCAAAGCAGAGGAATAGATCTGAACCTCATCCAGAAGTCCCGAAATCATCTGTCTCTTGATACCGAATTCGATCTGCGGGCTGACGTAGCAGCCAACACGCAGGGGCTCCTCGGTAGAGATGATCCTCGTCGAAACAAGCTCGGGGATCAACGCTTCATAAGACTTTTCGCCATTGTAGAACAGACCGATATAGCCCGTGTTTCCATCAAAGGCGACCGCAACGTGCGACCACTCGTACAGAGGGAGCGCGTTGATCGGGTCATAGAATCCAACCACGAAATCCTCGCCGGTCTCCTCGCTGTGCAACGCCAGCTGGATGCCCCAAAGGCCGAGTCTTCCATAGCCCAAAAGGAATCCCTCGCCCATCTCGATGTCACCCTTATTGAGGATGGAGGTCAGGCGGGTATGGCCTGCGCCGGCGGATGCGCCGTCGTAATATACAATGTTTTCAAAAACTCTGGGAGCTACCCACGCCGACATGGTGATTGCCGACTGGGGCGCTACGAAGTCTCTGTTTACGATATTGTTTGAAAAGCCGTCCATGTAGAGGGCGTTACCCTTTACACCGGGTCTTCTCAAGGGATCGTTTGGCTCTTTGAAAAGGCTGTCTGCATTCTGCTCGTTGAATACGTAATTAATCGTATATTCCACGCCGCTGACAGATTCCTTTGCAAGACTGCCGGTGGCTTCATCGAGCGAATAATGCAGCAGAAGGGTGCTGGTTTGTCCTGCGCCCTCTTTGTCGGGATCGTTTTGCGTGCCTTCCTCATCGGATTTCTTCTTGGTGAAGAGACATCCCGTTGCCGAGCCCAGCAACATGATTAAAACCAATAAAAAGGCTATGTATCTTTTATATCTCATAAATCCTCACATCTTAAGCCCGGCAGTACCGAAGCCTTGTACAATGTATTTTTGTGCCGCAACGTAAATAACGAAAATGGGGATGCTCGTAAGCACCAGGGAGGACATGATCTCTCCCGTGGTGATGCCCTCAATGCTCTTGATGGTGATCAGAGCCGTTTGAATGGGCAACAGCGGCCATGAGCCGTCATTGGCAGACGGCAAGATCATGGACGGCCAGAGGTAATCGTTCCAGACTCCGATGAAGCAGAAGACTGCAACCGTGGCAATGATCGGCTTTGACAGGGGCATGATTACCTTTGTAAACACGCCCATTGTGGTCGCGCCGTCGATACGGGCGGCCTCCTCGTATTCGGAGGGAATATTCTGGAAGAATTGCGTGAACAGGAAAATATTGAAGATGCTGATCGCCGCGGGAAGAATCACTCCCCAAACGGACATCTGCTTCTTGAGTCCAAGCATCACCTTGACGATGGAATAAAGGGGGATGATGGACGTTTCCACCGGTACGACGATCAGGAAAATGATCAGAAACGACAACAGCTTTTTGCCGGGGAACCGAAGCTTTGCCATGACGTAGCCGGCAAGTCCGTTCACCAGCACGTTCAAAACGATCACGATTCCTGCATAGACAAAGCTGTTCAGGGCGTACTTCCAGATATCGTAATTGACGAGAACGCTCTTGTAATTTTCAAAAGCGGTTCCGAGATTGGCGAAATCGGGCAGGAACATATTGATCGTTCCGACACTCTGCGCATACGCCCCCTCGCTCTTGGTGGAGGTTGCCAGCAGATACAGAATGGGAAGCAGAAAGATCAGGGATAAAATAATACCCACAACGTGGTAGACGACCTCCTTGACCGTCTTTTTGACAGGTGTTTTATGAGGTCTGAAATTAGGCAACTCTTTGATCAAGCGTTTATCCATATCACTTTTCCTCCCTGAAGATTCTGCGCTGGATCAGCGTGATGCCGCCAATGAAGATGGTCATGAGCAACGCCACCGCCGAAGAATAACCGACCCAACGCTCGGTGTAACCCTTGTTGTACATATAGTAAGACAGGGTTACGGTATGGTCCATGTATCCCGTCATCAGCATCGGCTGTGTCAGGATTCTGCAAGCACCGATAAACACCGTGATCAGCACGTACACGAAGGTGGAACGCAATCCCACCCAGGTAACGAGCCAAAATTTGCGCCACCAGTTTGCTCCGTCCAAAGCGGCAGCCTCGTAGAGATCCTTGCGGATATTGGAAAGACCCGACAAAAAGATCAGCATCTGATAGCCGCAGCCCTGCCATGCGCTGAGCACGATGATACAAATCATCGCGGTGTCAGGCTCGCGCAGCCAATCGCGAGGTGCCACACCGAACAAGCCTACCATGGAGTTCAATAGTCCACCCGCGTCGGGCGCCAGAATCTGTTCCCACAAAAACGCCGTGACCGAAAGCGAGATGACAACGGGCGCGAAGAAGCACACCTTGAAGATCTTGCTTCCGATGCCGGGGCGATTGACAAAGAGCGCCAGCAACAAGGCAAGCCCGATCTGCAAAGGAACGACCCCCACCACGAAGGTGACGGTGTTCTTGATCGCATGATAGAGCGTCCCCTTGGTGGAAAGCTCTTCGAAGAAGTCAATGAAATTCTGGAACTGTATGAAATTGATATTATTTGGCTTGAGCAAATAATAGTCTGTGAAGGCGTAGCCGAGAGAGTACAGGATCGGCAACAGGACGAACAAAAACGCAAGTGCCACCGCAGGCAAAAGCATCAGATACGCCGTTACCGAGGACTTTACCCGATAGACTTCCTTCTTCCGCTTTGCGGTGGCTAAGTCGTAAGCGGCAAAGCCACCGAAGGCAAGCAGAAATAATACAAAAATAAGAATTGATGTATTCAGCATTTTTTTATGACTAATTCTAAGTCTAAAATGATTATTTGAGTTTCTTCAGTCGATCCATTTCGGTCTGCAGCGTGTTGGTCGAGGAATTGAGGAGGGTGGATACGTCACCGTTACCCAAGCCTGCAATCACCTGATTGAAGGTGGTGGAGAAGGTGGGGTATGCAACGGTTGCGGGACGCTCCTTGCCGCTCAGCTCGAGCTGCTTGAGCAGGGTGTACTCGGGAGAACCGACCGCATAATTCTTCACAACGTCCTTGCGTGCAGGGATCATACCGGTTGCATTGGTGATCTCCTCGGAGCTTTCTGCAGAAGTCATCCATTTCAGCAATTCCACGATAGCGGTCTTGTCGGTGTGGTGGTTGTTCGTAATTGCATAAGACCAGCTACCGGTCGCACTTGCAGCCGCTACCTCCTTGGGATAAGGCAACAGACCCCAATCGTCACGGGATGCAAAGGTCTCTCTGTACTTGTTGTCAAGATCCGGAATGGTCCAACCGGAGGACAGATACATACCAACCTTTCCGGTGAAGAAGTCGGTTGCGCCGATTGCGTAAGAGGTATATCCCGCGCTGATCAGATCCTTGATGAACTGGAAGCCCTTTGCGGTTGCCGCGGAGTTATAGTATCCGTTTGCAGTATAGCCGTCCTCAGAGGTGAAGCTACCGCCTGCGGCATAGATGAAGGGATACAGCAGGTAAGGTGCGGTCTCATCCTTGGTCGCATCGATACGCATATCGACGGCGGTAACGCCGCTTGCCTTCAGTCTTGCGCAAACGTCCTTAAACTGCGCAAAGGTCCAGGGGTTTTCAGCGGTATAAGCGCTGACGTCAATGCCTGCAGCGTTGAAGATCTTCTTGTTGTAGAAGAAACCTGCGCTGGACTCCTGAATGGGCAGACCGTACAGCTTGCCCTCGTACTTGTTGAGCGAATAGAATTTATCCTGCTCCTCTACAGAGATCAGACTGCTGATGTCGTAAAGCAAGCCGGATTTTGCGTACGCCGCAGTATTCGGCGCGTCAAAGGTGATGATGTCTGCAAGCGTTCCCTCAAGCTGGTTGTTCAAAAGCTCTGTCTCATAGCCGGATGCGCCTGCACTACGTGCCTTAAAGATCGCCTGCGCCTTGATGCCCTTATCCTTGTAAGCTGCATTAAAGGCGTTGATTCTCTTCTGATAAGCCTGACCCTCGGTCGAAGACTTGTCAACGTGGAACATGATTTTGACGATGGTATTGCCCTCTTCGTCAACGGGAAGCTCTTCGCCACCGCCGTCTACGCCGCCGTCGGCGTCGTCACCGCCAAGGCAGGCAGTCATGCCGAACAGCATGATAAGTGCGAGAAGCATGGAAAGAATTGAAGTTAAAAGCTTTTTCATAATTTCCTCCTTGTACAGCTTGGTGCTGTTTGTTTTTTATTATTTTGTGGTCGTGCCAAGTACAAACTTTGTTTTCAGAACCGTTCTGGTGCAGGTTTCTTCGCCGTGGATTTTTTTGATGAGCAGCCTCACAACCTGTCGAGCCATTTCTTCAACGGGCTGCTCCACGCTCGTCATATTGCTGGTGCTCCATTGCTTGAAAATACCGTCGTAGGAAACGATCTGCAGATCCTCGGGTATTTTTTTGCCAAGCTCGATTGCCGCGTCGTAGAAAAACTGGGATAGCGTATAGCCCGAAACGAATACGCCGTCAACGTCCGCATACTTTTCCATGAAATCTGCAACCACCACGGTTTCTTCTCCGTGCTGCATAACCTCATTAACGATGCGGACCGGCATACCGCATTCTGCCATCACGTCGCGATAGGCGCGCTCTCTTTCCATGACCTCCGAATCGACCAAGGGCTTGGAGCCGATAAAGCCGATCCGTTTCGCTCCGCGCTCGATCATGTACTTGACCGCCTTTTTGGTCGCCTCGTAGTTGTCGCTGGTAACGTAAGGAGTGTCTTTGCCCAGCACCCTGTCGATCGTAATAATCGGACAATCCTTCAGATCATCCTCCTCATGAACGTAGTGCGTAACGAATACCGCTCCGTCCACCTTTTTTTGCTTGATCCTGCTGATGATCTCAACCTCTTTTTCAACGCGTTGCTGGGAAGAGACCAAAATCGTGGAGTAGCCAAACCGATCCGCTTCGTCCTCGACGTAATACGCCAGTTTCGCAAAGAACGGATGGTTGACGACAGGTACCAGCAAGGCAATGATGCGTGTTTCGTTTCTTCTGAGCTGAGACGCCATGTTGTTTGGCGAATAGTTCAGGTCACTCATTGCGTCAAGCACCTTTTGTCGGGTTTGAGCGCCGACCGCCCCTTCGTTATTGATCACTCTTGAGACGGTTCCGATTCCCACGCCCGCGTGTTTTGCTACGTCCTTAATGGTTGTTGCCAATTGTTTTTCCTCCGGAACTATAACTACGGTTGTACGGTCACGGTGATCTTCTTGTCTCCGTTGATCATAACCTCGTTATCATTTTCTGTCAATGCATCCGCATAAATGGTCAGCGTAAGATTTTCCACCTTATACTGTCCCTCGGCAAGCTGCTGTCCGTTCAGTATCACGGTGTCGATCTTAACGTTTCCAAGATAGATCACTGCGTTGCAGCCCTGCTCAACGGTAACGTTCTGCAGAGTTGTTTGCGTCGTAGCGGTAACGGTTACGGTAAACTCGTACGCGCTCGCTCCTCCAACCGCCTTGAAGGTGTAAGTACCCACGGGCAAAAGCTCAAGGTATGTAGCAGAGATCACCAGATTTCTGCCGTTGCAGGTGTAGAATGCGCCGTCCACCTTTGCGTTCTGCATCGTCTTGTTGTAAAGGGAGGTGATCATCTGCTTGGAGTCTCCGACAACGGTCAATTCTCCCGTGCCGTTATACGTGTACTGATCGTTGAAATTCACAACAGACTTGAAGGTTGCCTTGCCGGCGTAAACGTTCAAGCCGAACAAGCCTTCCTTGGGTTCGTCCTCTCCCAACACGACGTCAATCGCCAGATTGCCGTTGATGTACGCCTTGATGGAATTGCCCTTTGCCTCAACTCGCAGCACAACGTTGCTCGTGTTGACGTTGGGTGCATCGGCTCTGCCGATCTCGCCGTTCTGCGACCACATCTTCACAACCCGTTCGTTGTTGTCGTAGTTGAAGATGATATACTCGCTCATATCCGCGTTTGCTCTGAAGATAAACGCCGCCGCAATCGCCTCCAGCGAGAAGGATACCGAGCAGTTGAAATCAGCCGCGCTCTCATCGGACAGGATATATCCGTCGCCTGCTGGCATATTGCCAACGATCTCCGAGCCCTTTGCGATCCAGTTGCCCGAAATGATTCCGTCCGCACCGAAGGAAATATCACTCTCGGGCTTCGCGTCGTATACGGTAACACCGATCACCTTTTGCTGGTTTCCGCAGGTTGCAACGAGGGTTGCTTTGCCTGCGCGAAGCGCCTTGATCAGGACGCCGCCTGCGGTCTTTTCAATCGAAACAAAATCGTTTCCGCTCGTCAGCTCCCAGGTAATCTCGGCGCCCGAGGTGGAATATGCGGTCACCTGCTTTTCAGTGGTGATGGAGGTGTCAAGCTCAACCGTCTCGTCGCTGATGTACACAACGGTCTCGCCCTCAACGGGCTCCCAATCACGCCATACCGATGCGATCTCATTCAGTGTGAGATTCTCAACGGTTACTTCTTTATTTACCGAAAAATCTGCCTTCACAGAATAGGGCGATGCCAAGGTTAATACGTAGAAAGGAATCTTGAAGTCATCGCAGAAGACCTCCAAGCCGCCGTTATCGGACAGAATGTAGAAGGTCTGCGATCCAAAGCTTCTCGCGCCCGAGGTATATCTGAAGTGGTAATCTCTGATATTCAGTCCTGCCGAGGAGGTAAATCTGCGGTCTACGAAGTAGCCCTCCTCCGCATTCCAACCGATTTCGGTGTATTCATTGTCTCCAACGTTGATCTTGATCGAAATTGCAGCATTGTTGGGGTTGGAAACGTTCAGAAGCATTTCAAAGATATGCGTATTGACGCCCGCAAGAAGGTTCTCACTCGAAGCATCAACTCTCTGACCGTTTACCTCTACAATGATTTCCTTTTCGAAAATGGTGTTTCCATTTACAATCGGCGTCTGGGTCAGAATGTAACCCTCGCCCTCGGTCGCCAAGCCCCAAACGACGGGGATGGTCAAGCCGCTTCCGTTCCAAACCTTTCTTGCATTTGCGTAAATACCGCTATCGGTATCTGCGGGAACCCCCGCAAACCAGCTGATGGATACGGTCTTTCCGAAATAATCGCTTTCGGTGTCTCGGATGCTGAAGGTCTGCGTTGCATAGGAATCGGGGCCGAAATCCATGGCCTGGAAGTCACTCTGATCGATTCCGCCGCCGTCTTTATCGGTAAAGACGATGTTGTTCCCGTCGTAGGTCATCTTGCCCACGATATATTCTCTTCCCGAAAGGGTGAGCACCGTGTAGGTCTGTCCGTCATTTGCCGTTAAGGTCACAACGTCGGGGCATTCGGGAACGCTTGCATTGAATTGACCTGCATAAGACCAATCCAGAAGGTTGGTGGACTTGAGGAACCAGACTCTGTTTTCCTGCTGTCCCGTCAAAGCCATTCCCCATACGGTGGTCTTGCCGTCCTGAACCTCCACGGGGAAGATCTTCGGGTCACGGCAAGCAACCTTGTGGTGGATTCCGTCATTTCCCGTCGCAACGGTCTGAGGAATCATACGGCGCTTGGTCCAAGTCATACCGCCGTCATCACTCGACATGATCATCTGATCCTGCATACCGCCGTCTCGCGTGTAGAAGGCAATCAGTCCGTTTCCGCCGCCTCTGGGGAACCAGCTCAATGCGTCAATCGCTGCGCTGTCTCCCGCTCTGTACTCGTAAGCGGTGCCCGACCACATATAGCCCGCGCCGCTACCCCAATCCTCATCGGGGAAGAGACAGATGGGCAACAGCTCCCAGTGGACGAGGTCGGTGCTTCTTGCATGACCCCAATACATATCGCTCCAATAGTTGCTGTAGGGGTGATGCTGATAGAATACGTGGTAGTATCCGTCGTAGTACACCAAGCCGTTGGGGTCGTTGTTCCAATGCGCGTACTGGGAGAAGTGATATTGGTTGCGGTAGAGCTCGGTGTAATAGGAATAGTCGCTCTTGCCGTAGTAGATATCCGTAAATTTGATCTTTGCATTGAAGCAGTTGAATCCGATCTTACCACCCGCGTAGGATACGTCCTCGGGCAGAAGCTCCAAAGCGTTCAGATCAATGGTGTTGTCTACGCCAAATCGACGGATGTTGTCCGCATAAAATTCAGCGTAAACCGAATCGCCCTCGGGGGTGATCACCACCTTGAGCTGCACCTTATCAAGGGTCGCTACCTTTTCGCCAACCAGACGTCTTTCGCTGTCGGTCATCTTATCGTTGCCGATGAAGTAGTCGGTCAAAAGCTCAACCGCGCTCGTCTGACCGTCGGAAACAGTAAAGTAAAGAAGCTTTACCCTGTTTGCCGCTCGGTCTACGTTAAGCACCCAATAGTGAGAGCCGTCCTCCGCGCCAAAGGCAAGACCGGACGCCACGCCGCGTTCGAAGGAAACGGTTGCGGTATAAACGAATTTGTCCTCCGCGCCGTAAGTCGTTTCCGAAAGAGTGAAGCTGTCTGCGCTGCTCTCCATGCGAACCGTATCGGTCGTTTGGTCGCTCGGGGTGGTTGCGGGAGGTGTCGTTCCGCCGGAATTTCCGCCCGTGTTATCCCCCGTACCGTTGTTTTCGGGAGGCGTCGTATCCTCGTTATCGGGGGTGCTGCTTTCCGTGGCAGGACCCGAATCGGTCTGTCCTTCGTCCCCGTCCGGCTGTTTGCCCTTAAAGAGATTACATGCCACGAGTGAAAAGCTCATGACGGCAATCAAGATAAGGCATATGATTCTGTTAAACGTTTTCATCGCATCTCCTATCCTATATATTAAAATATTTTTGAATCGTTTCCAAATTTGGCAAATGATCAATCGCGCCACGGCCCGTGGTGTTCAACGCCCCCGCGACGTTGCCGAATCGAATCGCTTCGTTTAACACCTGTTCGTCCAGTGGCTTCCCTGTGTTTCGATCCAGCACCGAGAGCGCGCCTGCGAAAAAGGCATCGCCCGCGCCCGTGGTGTCGATCGGCTTGACGGGAATGGTGGGCATTCTGTTTTTCTTACCCTTGTACCACCACTCACTTCCGTTCGCGCCCAAGGTAATCAGGACCAGCTTGTCAGAGAGTGTGTTGACGTAATCCTCGGTAAAGGTCTCCACCTCGTCCTCGGAAAATTTCACGATGTCCGCAACCGCCAAAATCTTTTTGTAGGTCTTCACCGCGCTTTCGGTGTCCCGATAGATGTCGGTACGGTAGTTGACGTCAAAGGCAACTGTTTTCCCCAGCGCGTGCGCCCGCTCGATGATATCCAGCGCATATTCCACACAGCTTGCATCCGCCAGCATCAGCGAGCCGATGCAGACGGTATCAACCGAACGCAAAAGCTCGTCGCTCACCTTTGGAATCACGTAATCCGCTGTGTTTTTGCGGTAGAAGCAGAAGGATCTGTCCCCTTCCTCATTCAGCTCTACGAACGCCAGCGTGGTATTGCGATCCGCATTCTGATGGATGTAGGTCGTATCCATGCCAAAATCCTTGGCGTAGTTGATCAGGAAAGTACCGATCAGGTCGTCCCCGACGCTGCCGACGAATTTCACGTCTGCGCCAAACTTCTTTAATGCACAGGCAACGTTGAAGGGCGCGCCGCCTGCTTTTCTCTCATAAGTTGTAATTCCGTTTTTCTCCTCACCGATCATATCGGCAAGGATTTCACCAATACAAAGTAACACGTCAAACCTCCGTCTGTACTGTTTCTTGTTCTTCTGACTGTTTTCTGTATGATTTGGTTTCGCCCGTCGCGTATATGACCGCTCTGATCGCCAACGTGATAAATAACAACAGCAGCGGCAAAACGGCAAGCACGTCGGGGCGGACAAGGAACGAAGCAGCCAAGGAAAGGACGCCCGCTATTGCTGCCGAAGCCCAAACGTACGAGCCCACGATCTTAAACGTTCCGCCCAGAGAGGTTACACTATCAATCCCGCCCAGCTTCAAGATGGAGTAAGCTAAAAGCGTCACCACCATCGGCATCAGCGCGATAAAGGGGATCAATGAAAACACGTTCATGGCGTGAGCATAAGCGGTCAGAGGTGCAATCGCCTGAAAGGATTTTTTGATAAAGCGATCCGCCGCCGCGTCTGCCCCTGCCTGATCGTCACCGTCAACCAAAACACCGTTTTCGAGCTCGCTGTAAAAGCCGTAGAAGGAAATTTCCGTTCCGTTTTTCGTTTCAAAGGATCCCGCTACGTAATCGTCAAAGAGAAACAGGTACTTACTCTCTCCCGCTTTGATATATTGATGGTAGTAATAATTTCGAAGCAGGGGAACCTTTGAGCTGCTTTCATACTCGGTGATCTCGGGATAGTAGCTTGTAAAGTAGAGTTCGTAGACGGCTCTGTTATATTCGGCTTTCGTGAGTTTGTTCTCCGCAAGATCGCTTGCAAGCTTTTCGGCAGAGGACCTGTTTTCATTGCCAAGTCCTTCTATGTAGGCTTTGTATTCTGCAACCAATTCGTCGGTCAACTCAAGCTCGTTACCGGTATACCTCAATTTGAAATCAAAATTTAACCTTGCCACGTCGCTCAGAGTCAGGTAATCCTGATACGAAATCTCGGTGCTTTTCCCATCGTTGGAAAGGCAATAAGCCTCAATCTCTGCGAGCGTATCCGCAGGTCGGGAATCGACAATCACGTGATATCCGTTTACCGAATACGTTTCTTTGTCTTGCTCGCTTTCAAAGGTGTTTACCAGAAGATCTTCGGCGTAGTTGCCGCTCTGATCTTTCATCCTCAAGCGGCCGTCCAAGATCTCTATCTCAATCCGCTTCCCCACGTCGGGATTGGCAAGCACCGCGCGCACGGTCGAGCGAAAATCGGGCGAGCTGTTATAGCGCGCCGAGAACGGAAGCATATCTCCGCCGAAGAAGCCTCCCCACAAAAGGGCAAGTGCCAACAAAATCCCAAGAAAAACGTTTGTATATCCGCGCCTCGCCCCTTCCTTTGAAATCTGATCGGAGAAGAAGCTACCGCAGAAAAATCGAATCCATTTTTTCATAAATTATTTATTACCGTATTCTCTTGACATAATGGAGCATTCGCTCTCCATATCGAAAAGATGAACGAATCTCTCGTCAAAATTGATATATACGACGTCGCCCGGCATGAGGCTGTTTCTCTCCTGCACGGTCACGATGCTATCCGCTCCCTTTTTCTCCAGACGAACGAAGAGCTGCGTGGTGTTGCCCAAAACCTCTTTGATGGAGAGCGTGGTTTTGATACCGCTGTCCCCCACCTTGATGTTCTCACTTCTTGCGCCAAGGCAAACAGTATGAGCGTTGCCGTCAAGATACTTCTCCTCAATGGTACGCAGCTTGGAAAGTTCCCACTCGGCAGTCTGTCCGTCCTTGAAGGTGACGTGGAGTTTTTCTCCCACGCGCCGGATCTCAACGTCAAAGAAATTCATCTGAGGCGTTCCGATAAATCCCGCTACGAACTTGTTGACAGGATAGTCGAACAGGTTCGTCGGCGTATCGATCTGCTGAATCACCCCCAGCTTCATGACAACGATGCGAGTTCCCATGGTCATGGCCTCGATCTGGTCGTGGGTAACGTAGATGAAGGTGGTCTTGAGCTGGTTATGTAATTTTACGATTTCGGCTCTCATCGCCGTTCTCAGCTTTGCATCCAGGTTGGACAAGGGCTCGTCAAGCAAGAAGACCTTGGGCCCGCGCACCATCGCACGGCCAAGCGCGATACGCTGACGTTGACCGCCCGACATTTCGGAGGGCTTGGAGTCAAGCAACTCCTCAATTCCCAAAATGCCCGCTGCCCACTGTACCTTCTCGTCAATCTCCTGCTTGGACATATGAACGTAATTGAACAGAGGAACCTCTGTGCTCTTGTAATACTCCAGATCCTTTTCGGCATCCGCAATGTGTTTTGCGATCAGTTCCTTCTTTTCCTTATAATAAGCAACGTCCTTTTCCTCACATTGAGCCGCAGACTTTGTCACTGCCGCCTGTTGCTTGTGAAGCTTTTTCAGCCTTTTGCCGAGCTCGGAAATTTTTTTCTCATCAATTCCGATGATCTGATTGCCCTGCTCGTCAAGCCGAGGGGTAGGCGTCTTGCGCATCTTAAGACCAAACGCGATATTGTCGTAAGCCGACAGATGAGGATAAAGCGCATAGCTCTGGAAAACCATTGCGATATCCCGATCCTTCGCGTCGACGTCATTGACCAGACGGTCATCCATATAAAGCTCGCCGCCGCTGATCTCCTCCAGACCTGCAATCATTCGCAAGGTGGTCGATTTTCCACAGCCGGAAGGACCGACGAAGACGATGAATTCCCCATCGTTAATCTCCATGCTGAAATCCTTGACGGCAACGAAATCGCCGCTTCTTTTCTTCGCCTCAGCCTTCGCGTTTTTCTTTACCTTGCCAACACCTGCGTATATTTTGTAAACGTGTTTCAATAACAATTTCGCCATAAACGACTCCTCTTTTTTCTCAAAGAAACTGTTCTCACAATTACATTATACACGAAAAAATTCAAATGTCAATACTTTTTTGGAAACGATTCCAATTTTATTTTTTGTTCACAATTTACAAAAGGAGAAAACAGGTGGCATATAATAGAGAAAAAACAAACAAAACCGCGTATTTTTTGCTCCGACGAAATTATAGGAGATTTTGGGCCTATGGAAAACAAAAAAGCCCTTGAAAATCAAGGACTTTTGGGGGTGGCGGGAGCGTTGCGTTTTTATGGACGCAACGCTCCCTTCTTTTGGGTTATTCAAGCCGAATACCCGATCATATCAGATCTGATTTGGGGATTTAGCAATCACTCAAAATCCGTGTGATTCTCGCCCTCGGGCGTTTCCTCCTCCGCGGGAGATTCCACCTCTGCAAGCGTTTCTTCCTCCACAGAGGCTTCGTCCTCTTGGGAGAATTCTTCCGCAGGAATTTCCTCCGTGGACACTTCTTCCATTTGCGTCTCCTCAACAGGTACTTCCTCGGAAGGCGTTTCTTCGGCAGAGCTCTTTCCGAGCAGGTCTGCCAAGGTCTTCTTCTTGATGACGAACCAGAAGATCGCAAATCCGCCAACGCCAAGGGCAAGGATCGATCCGATCACGATGGCGACGATCGCGCCTGCGCCGATTCCCTTCTCCGCCTCGGCGTTATTTACACCGATAATGGCATATCTTGAGAAGTGATCCGTCACAAAGGTAACCGTTCCGTCTGCGTTCACTCTCGTTTCACAGGGCGTCACGTTTCCTGCATCGTCAATGTATACGACCTGGATCCTTTGGAATCCGCTCATATTTTCGGGAGCGGGAAGCGTAACCTCTACCGCGCCGCCGGGCTGAACGGTTACGCCGTCCAGAAGCAGAGAAATATCGTAGGTGACAAGAACCTCTGTTCTGACGTCTCCAAGCGCCGTCTCAATGTTTTCCTTCACATCCTCGGAGACCGCCTGTGTTGCCTCTTCTACTTTGACAACCGTGTTCTCGTTGAGGATCGCGGTACTGCCCTCGGGTGCTTTGATCTTCACGTCGCCGTTGTCGGGAGAAACGAGCTCCTCCGCCCTGACGAGCATATCGATCGCCGCTGTAGCGGTTGCTCCGCATCCCGTACAGGTAAAGGTCTTCACGCCTGCCGCCTCATACGTAGGCTGCGTCGTTACGACGCCGTCGTCAAAGGTGTGCGCTATCGTCGCGCTTTCACCGCATACACATACGCCCGTATGCGTCTCGTCATCCGTTTTCACCCAATTTCCAAATGCGTGAGCCGCCAGATCAAGCGTTTGTCCCTCGCAGCCTATGCACTCGTGCCAATGGTTGTCGGCATCCTTGATCCACGCACTGTCGGCAGTATGAGACGTATGGCTGATCGCGGGGGTGATGATGTATTCGCAAACCGTACAGATCTGCGCTACGTTCTCGGTCGCCTCCGCGCCGGGAGTGTGATCCGCCACGTCCTTTTTCGCCGAGCAGATCGCACAGACGTGCCAGTGCTCCGTCTCGTTCCGTTGCCACTCGGATCTGTAATCGTGAGTTACCGTGCGGACCTTTCCGCAAACGTTACAGTCGGGATCGCACGCATTGTCATAAACGTGCGCCGCTTTTTCCAGCTGCTGTCCCGCGCAGCCCGTACATTCGTGCCAATGGCTGTCAGCGTCGCTCACCCACGCGTTTGCAGACGCATGGGTCGTGTGACCCGTTGCGGGAGCGATGATATAACCGCACACGGTGCAGGTCTGCGCCGTGCTTTCGGTTGCCGCATCTCCCGGCTCGTGGCTTGCCTCATCCTTTCGGACGTTGCAAATTCTGCAGGCATGCCAATGTCTTGTTTCGTTGCTCAGCCATTCCTCTGCATAATCGTGCGTGATAACGCGAACGTAACCGCAGACGTCGCAGGTGGCGTCGCAGGCATTCTCATAACCGTGGTCGGCCTCGTCCCTCTTGGCTCCGCAGGAGGAACAAACCTTCCAGTGCTTGTTATCATTCTTGGAGAAGGTGTCACCGTAGGTGTGCATCGTTGTGCGAATGTAACCGCAGACGTTGCATTCCGTGTCGCAATCGTTGTCAAAGATATGCTCTGCCTGTTCATTTTCAGCACCGCAGACCGAGCATTCCTTCCAATGCTCCTCCTCACTCATACCCCATTCCTCGGGGTGGCTGTGGGTAATGACGCGAATCTTTCCGCAAACGTTACAGTCGACATCGCACGCATTGTCATAAACGTGCGCCTCTTTTCCAAGCTGCTGTCCCGCACATCCCGTACATTCGTGCCAATGGTTGTCGGCATCACTTGTCCACGCGTTGGCAGGCGTATGGGTGGTATGGCTGATCGCGGGAGCGATGATATAATCACACACGGTACAGGTCTGCGCCGTGCTCTCGGTTGCAGCCGCTCCGGGGGTATGATTTGCTTCATCCTTCTTAACACCGCAGACCGAGCATACGTGCCAATGCTTGTTTTCGTTCGTGCTCCATTCGCTCGCATAGCTGTGCGTGATCGGGCGTGTGTGTCCGCAGGTGTTGCAGACGGTGTCGCACGCATTGTCATAGTCGTGCGTCGCTTCGTTCTTCTTAGCTCCGCAAACGCTGCACGCATACCAGTGCGTCTGCGAGCCCTTGGTCAGCTCGTCCTCATAATCATGCGTAATCGCACGCGTGTGTCCGCAGACGTTGCAATCCGCATCGCAGGCATTGTTGAAAACGTGCTCGTCCGATTCCATCACGTATCCGCAATCGGAGCATACGCGCCAATGGTTATCCCCGTCCTTCTGATAGGAGGAGGTATCCTTAACGTGCGTATTGACAGCGTCGTGCACGTTACAGCCATCGGTCTTACAAACGTGCGCGTGGCCGTTTTCCTCGCGGTAGCCGTACTTGGTCTGATCAAATTCGTGGGCACCGTAAAGCGTACCCGTATAGAACTTATTGCTTGCCTCGGGATCGTCCTTTGCACAAGCAGTACAACGGGAGCAGTTGAACCAGTAAACGCAAAGCTCCTTACAGTTGCTGCCACCCGACTTGAAGTGCGCGTCGTTTTGCAGCTTTTCGGAGTAATCGTGTCCCTGCTTGGGAAGGATGACGGAGGTCTTATCCACGATCTCCTGTGTTCCTGCCGCATCCGAGAAATACTTCTGGCAGGAGCCGGTGCAGACGTAGTAAAGGATGTTACCCGCCTCGGTACAGGTAGGCTCTACTGCCGCCTTCTTCTGGAGCGTATGCTGGTGAGGTGTCTTGGGCGCGATCTCATAGGAGCAGACCATGCAGAGCTGCGGTGCAAATTCGGTTGCCGCATCGCCCGGCGTGTGCGAAACGGGAGCACTGTGCGCGTCGCATCCGTCTATCGTGCAGACGTGCGCGTGGCCGCTTGCCTCCTTGTAATCCCACGTATCGCCAAAGTCGTGGTCGCCCGTGGCATCACCCTCATAGAAGAGCGTGTTGCTGATGCTGTTACAGCGCGAGCAATCGTACCAGTAGGTGTGCTTGTGCTGGCAATCCTCGCCCTCCGTCTTGATATGGTAGCTGTCCTGAATCTTCTCGGTATAATCGTGACCGAGTTTTTCGCCGCTGACAAAGGTTATGCTTCCCTTTGCGCCGCAGGTGGTACAGCTGTAGTAATATCTCGCCGCGTTCGTACAGTCAGCGGAGGATGCCATGTATTTAGCCGCAATCTCCTGCTGATCGAACTCACAAACGTGAGCAACGATCGCGCCGACGTTGATGGTGATCGTCTTGACGGTGCTATCTCCGTCCGTGACCGTAACGGTTACCGTGGTGGCTGCCTGCTCGACACTCGAACGGACGCCGCTGATCACACCGGTGGACGCATTGATGGAGAGCCAAGCGGGCCCCGTCATGGAATAGGTGTAGGGTGCCTTTCCGCCGCTGACGCCGTCCGCAATGTTGACGTCACTGATCACGGAATTGGTCATACCGCCGGGGATGTCAAACGCATCGCTGTCTTCAACGGTAAATTCACCGTAGCCGATGACCACGGTCGCACTTTGGCTGGCAAACGCGCCGCTCGTGCTGCGATAGCGCACCAGATAGGTGCCGATGCCAAGATTCTCAACCGTATCCTCCCAAACGGTACTCCACGTAGCGGCTCCCTCTTTTTTGTATTGCATGGAGGTAGAAACGTCCGTGATGGTACCGTCGGTGGCAACCGAGCTGGAGGCGTCGGTCTTACCGGGCGTAGGAGCTGCGGGACGCGCGGGAATCGCAAGCTCCTGCGCGGAGCTGTTGCAAAGCTCGTCCTCTCCGTTTACTCTTACGATGTTGATGGTTTTTCCAAGCCACGCCTCCTGAATCGGGATGCTGTTGACCTCGGGCGTTACGACAACGGTTTGAATGCCGTCTCCGCTGATGCGGTAGGTAGCGCCGACCTGTACACTTCTCAGCTCCTCGTATGTGTAGTCAATCGTAAACGCAGGTACCGCTTCCTTGATATGAACGATAACGTCCTTGGAAAGTCCCAGCTCGACCGTCTTGATGCGGAAGGTGTACGTTCCTGCAATGCCCCAAGCCTTGATCGTAACAGTGCTGACGCCCTCTACGGGGTCGGATACAGCCGAGAGGCTCACTTCACCGTCACCGCCCTCAAGTGTCCCCGTAACGTTGGGATACGCCGCGTCGGAGGGGGTTACGGTTGCAACGATATCACTCGTGCTGTATTGCTCCATAACCACGGAATTCTTATTAAGCTCAATTCCCGTGACGGGATTGTTGGTGGTGTACGCGCCGTAGTTGAGCGTAAACTCAATGACGCGGTCGTCGGTGGTGTCAGAATAGGTTCCCGCGCGGTCGGTTGCGCGGATCGTGACCTCGCCCGCCTTGCAGGGGGCGGTCACCGTTCCCGCAATCATTCCGCTATAAGAAGAAATCGTCAGACCCTGCGGAAGCGTTCCCGCAACGATCTCAAAATGCCAATAGGAGGAATCCTGCGAATATCTGTGTGCGCCGCGGATTCCCGCCACTACGTCAAGCTGGACAGAATCTCCCAAGGAGCCTGCGGGAACGGAGATCTGCCCCTCTCCCATCCACTTCAACGTCGCGATCGTGTCGGAATATTCGAAGACAACCTTTTGGAGGGGATTGCCGTAAAGATCCCTTAACTGATACAACGTGTAATAATAGTGGGGATCGGTATCGTACCAAACGTAGGCGTTGCCCGCAGGCGTGGTGGTTACCGTATGGGGATCCAGCGTGGAGGGGAACGAATAGCTCTCCACCATTCCCTCGAGATCGACCGATCCGCCCTCGGCAAGGACAAGCGAGTTGATGCCGTTTACCGCAAGAGCATCTCCCAAGCCGCCGTCATCGGTCCTCACCGTGATCTTGGCGCAGGACTGATAAACGCTCAAGGAATTGATTCCTTCAATACGGGTATTCTCATTACCCTGCACGTTGATATCGACGGTCACGTCCGCACTGTTCTTAACGATCAAGGTGTTATAGTTACCGCGAATCGTTGTAACATAGGTCTCGGACAGATCCTTGAGAGTCATGTTCACTTCTACGGGTTCTGCCGTATCCTGAACGGCGATCGCGCCGTAAACGCCAAATCCGTAATAATTTCCCCCCGCGTTCGAAAAATCCGATGCAAGGTTCATGTTTACCGTTCCGCCAACGATCTTCAGGTTACTGAGGCGCATGCCCGCATATCCCTTCGTCAGCGCGGCGCCGGTCAGATTGAGCACGCCGTCATCCTCGGCGGTGACCGTCAGAACACGATCACCATTGGTTTCGATCCAGATACCGTAGCTGAGAGACTCATTGGTCTGCACGCTGTCGGACAGCGCAATCGTATTCTCGCCGTCCAGATGCAGATCGAAGGCACTTTCCGCCTTGATGGGGCCGCCGTTGTAGCCGCTGAGTGTCAGCGTCTTGGTTTCGGCAGTATAGCTCCAGCCCGTACCCGAGCCGTCCTGCTTCATCTCCAAAGGTTCTTCATTTCCAACCGTCAGGAAGCGATCCTTATCGACAAAGGTGCCGTAAGAGATGACGATTTCAAGCTCGCGGTCATCAGTGGTATCATAATAGGTTCCCGCGCGGTCGATGGCGCGGATCGTGACCTCTCCTGCCTCACAGGGAGATTTGATCTGTCCGTTCAACAATCCGCCGTAGCCAAGATACACGCCCTCGGGCAGCGTCCCATTCACAACCGAAAAATTCCAATCAGAGCTGTTTGAGCTACTGTAGCTGTGTGCACCGTGGATGCCTGCCAGAAGATTCAAAGACACATTGTCATCCACTTTGCCACCGGGGATGTCAAAGTACGAGCCTCCCACCCACTCGAAGACCGCGGGATCGTCTGCGTACTCAAAGACAACCGTTTCACAGGGGGTTCCGTCGCTGAGATTGCACAAAACAAAATCGCCTGATTGATAGGGATTGTTGTCATCTTCCAGCCAGATGTAGGCGTTGTTCGCAGGGGTGGTCGTAACCGTGTGGACGTTGGAGACATAGGGGAGATTCGAGCATCTGACTCTACCGTTAAGCTCCACTCTGCCACCTTCGGTCAGCGCAATTCCGTTGGAGGCGTTGATCGCCCGACGCAGCTGAAAGGGACCCTCGCCGTTATCCAGATTGATTCGGATCTGGGGAGACGCATTCGTAACGTTCAGCTCGTTTGCGCCTACCAGCGTATCGTCTTCAGAGCCCTTAAGAGAGACGTTGAGCGTGACGTTGCCGCGATTCTCCACGGCGACACCGTTGTATATGCCGTAAATACCATAGTTGGATGCGCCCGTTCGCTCGATATTGACGTTGACCGTTGCGGCATCCGAGGTTTGAGAATCAAAATACAGACCTCTCCCAAAGCCGTAAAGCCAACCGCCCGAGGACGTTTCAACGTCAATGTTTATGGTGCCGTTCATCATCCAGACGTATCCGGCGATTGCTGTAAAATAAGTTTGGACGTCCCCGACGATGTTCAGCGTGCCGCCATCATCTGCCGATACGTAAACAGTGTCGTAGTCCCCCAGTTTCAGCGCGATCAGCTCGGTATTCGTCGCGTCGGGATCCATGGTCAGGGTGTTGGTTCCCTTCAGGTGCAGATTGATTTCACCGTTCGTGGTGATGCTTCTGCCGCTATATCCGTTCAGCGTCAGCGTTGCCGTTTCCGCAACCCAGGAATAGGTTGCCGCTTCCACGTCCTCGGCGGTCAGCTGGGTAGTCGATCCGTCTGTCGCCGTCAAAACGACCGACGTTGCCCCCAGCGCGCTTGGGTGAACGGTTGCAACGGGCAGGATCAGCGCGATCATACCAAGCACCATCGTCAGCGCAACAAGGACGCTCGTCAGTTTCTTCATTGTGTTTTTCATGGTGTACTCCTCCTTTTTTGTCACCGCTTGAGTTTAGGCTATGTCGGGTTTATCGTTCAGTTCAATTTGTTCCAATACGTCCAGAAATTTTGGTCTTCCGCGCACGTAGGCAAAAAAATCATCCTGAAAATTGACCCGAACCTGCCCGGGCAGGCCGTGCGCCGCGCCCTTCCCGTCAAGCATCTCCACGTAGAAATACCAGACGACCTCGCGCAGATGCGTGCGCTTTTCGGGGCAGAAAAACTTGATCCTTCGCTCGGGCCGTTTGATCTCAAACAGACAGTAGGATCGGTCCTGACCGTCGGGCACGGAAAAAACGGGAAAGTCCTTTTCAAAGTACATCGAAAATTGCTCGCGCGGATCGTTGACGAACAGATAGTCCGTCTCGGGCTTTTCTTCGTCAAGCACGTACTCCAGACCGCGAATTTTCGAAAACACGAAATCGCCAAACATAATTCGCTTTTCGGTCATATTCCTACCTCCGTTTCTTTTTTCCGTCTCCTTCCCCTGCGGAAGAAGTTCTCTATACGCGTATATTTTATCATACTATATTAAGGCTTTGCATCACCCCCAAGGGGTGAAACTCGCTTGATTCAGGGGTGAAAAAGGGTGAAAATTCATTTTTTGGCACGTCAAGGCAAAAAAGCGCGAAAAAAGGCGGTGGCAACAGCCACCGCCCTTTTTTGAGCTTAACGGTATTCAGTTTTGCAAAAGAAGCTCGTAAAGTTCCTCCCGACAGCTTACCCCAAGCTTGGAATAAAGCGTGCGCGTGTAGGTCTTGACGGTGTTTTCGGAAAGGAACAACGCCGCCGCGATCTCCTTGCGCTTCATATTTTTCAGAATCATTTCCAGAATCTCGCGCTCGCGGATCGCCAAGGGCTCGCCTTCCTTTACAAACTGCAGGATCCTTGCAAGCTTGGCCTCCATCGACATTGCCGTGATCTCAACGCCAAGCTGCTCCTGCTGCTGACGCGTGTATTGCACGAGATCGCGCACGTGTACGTAATCCTGCATCATCCAATAGAGGAGCAACAGCAACAATTCCGAAACGATGTAGGTGACCGCCAGAAATTCAAAATCCCAGCTGATAAACTTTTCAAACAGCCAAACGACCAGATTTCCGCACACAACCCCCGCAATAAAGCCCGCGAGCTTTGTGTTGCCAAACTTTTTTCGCTTGACAGAGAGAATGATCGTCCCGATCATCGCGGCAAAATAGCCGAGCAGATAGACCGTATACACCGAGTGGAGCGGCCCGTATTCCTTGACGAGCTTGGCAGAGCCGTCAACGATTTCAAGGGACACCTCCTTGTAATACCAAGGCAGAAGACCTGACGTTGCGACCATGGCGAACATGATAACCCCCGCAGACACGCAGACGATCACGTGGTCTTTTTTGACGTCAAAGCCGCACAGTCTGACAATGGTGAGCAGCATACACATGGAGAGGAACACACTGCCAAGATACGCCACGTCGTTGGCAAGAATGGCAAGCTCCACCGTTTTTGCCATGGAGAGCAGAAGATATCCGAGGTTGACAACTGCCACGCAAACGTAGAGCATCGTCAGCCAGAATTCCTTGTTTTTTACCATCAACAAATAGGCGATCAGCAAACCAATGGCAAAAAACAAACTGATCAAATATTCAATCGTCATCGGCTCACTCCTCCCCCTTTCGACTGTAACGCCTCCATTATACCATAAAAAAACAAAAAACGCAATGCCTTTGCATTTTATTTTTCAAAAAGCAATCGGGAGCCGAATTTCTTAAAAAAAGGCAGGCACTACCTTGCGGTAATGCCTGCCTTTTTTGACGTAGTGGGGGCGTTGCGTCTTTATGGGCGCAACAAATTCCGTCACCCCCTCAACAGTCAATCATTTTCTTCGCCCGCTCTTCTTTCCCGAGATTTTGACGAGCTCGTATCTCTCGTCGCACATCTCGGCAACGTCGGGGGAGTGGCTGACGAGAATGACGCACTTGCCCTGATCCGCAAGCTCGCGGAAGATGTCCATGATCCCCTTCTGCGTGTCGCGGTCAAGGTTTCCCGTAGGCTCGTCGGCGAGAATGATGTCGGGATCGTAGGAAAGCGCGCGTGCGATGGCAACTCTTTGCTGCTGACCGCCCGAAAGCTTCAGCACGCGGCGGTTTGCCTCGTCCTCGTCAAGTCCGACACTGTCGAGAAGATCTAAAGCTCTTTGCTTTTTGTCCTTGATCTTCGCGCCCGACACGTCCATGGAAAGGATCACGTTTTCAAGCGCGGTGTACTTGGTGATGAGATTAAAGCTTTGGAACACAACGCCGATATACTTCGAGCGGAAGGTATACTTATCAATTTTAGAAATGCTCTTGCCGTCGTAGACGATATCCCCCGAGGTAGGCTTTGCAAGCCCCGAGAGCAGGGAGAGCAGGGTGGTCTTGCCCGCGCCCGATTTTCCGATGATACAGTACATTTTTCCTTTTTCAAACTCGTAGGAAATATCCTTCAGAACGGGCGTTTTGTCGTAGGAAAAGCTGATATTTTGAAGGGACAAAATTGACATATTCACACCACCTTTCTCAGTCTCTGTTCGCGAGAATCTTCAAGGGATCGTATCGCATGATGAACAGAACCGATGCTGCGCTCGCAACCAGCGTCAGGAGAAGCCCAACACCGAGCATCTGGAACACGACGGTCAGATTCATCGCAGAATCTACCTCCGTGATATAGTCGGCAGCACCGCCCATCATATCTTTAAGGGGATTCTTTCCGCCCATATCCGGCATCTCGGAAGGTATATCGGACGGCATTTCGCTCGGCATATTGCCGCCGGGGAAGCCGCCCATGTTGCCGGGACGGCCGAAGCTTTGATCCATCTGCGTCTGCTGATTGTTTTGGCTCTCTACCTGTCCTTCCAGCAGCGCGTTGGTTACGGGAACCGAGCTGACCGCGCCAATTCCTGCGCCGATCACGACGGCAATCATCGTGACGACAAGGATCTCGCACATAAACTGGACTGCAACCTTCCATTTCTTCATGCCCATCGCGGTCAGAACGCCGACCTCGTATTTGCGCTCGCGAACGTTGAAGATGTTGAGAACCACGAGAATAATACCACCGATGATGAGAATGACGATGAGGAACCAACCTGCCATCGTGCTCAGGGTGTTAAGCGGCTCAATGTTGTTTTCAAACGCCGTAATATCGGTGGAAGAAACGGTGTAGGAATCGTCAAGACCGAGCGCGCGGACCTCTTCCTCAAACGCATAGTAGGCATCGGTATCGGCAAACGTGTAGGTTGCTGAAAGGGTTCCTTCAATCTTGGTGCCGTCGGCGGTTGCTTCGGATGCGTCGAGGATCGTCTGCAAAGCAACGGCGCTCATATAGATTCTGTTTGCGGGGTCCTGACTTGCGCCGAACATCGACATCGAGAAATCGTTGTTTTCCGAGCTTGTGTAAATACCCGAAATGGTCAACGTATAGGTTTCGGTTTCAAGAGAGGGATTTGTAACGATGATCGTGTCGCCTACTGCAAGTCCGTTATACATTGCAAGCTCCTCGGAGATCACACAGAGAAGATCGCTCGTTCCCTCCTCAAACATAGAACCGTCCACGATCGAGGCGTTTCCGTCAATAAAAGCGGTCATCGAGCTGTCACTGCTGTATCCCACGATCGAGAAATCTCCGGAGTCAAACAGATCCCCCATGTCTCCCATACCGGGGAAAACGGACGGAAAGGAGCTGCCCGAATCCTCGGTGCCGGTATCCTCGTCCCCGTCACTTTCATCGCTGACGGGAGAGAAATTCTCCGAGCCGTTCAAATACGCGGTCAAAGTGTAATAGAAGTCCTTCACGCTTTCGGCTGCGGCGTATTTCTGATATTCCTCAAGGGTAAGAGAGGAGCCCTTGCCCATAATGTCACCGAGTTGACTGGGGTCAAAGCTGCCGCCGTCAAATCCGCCACCGCCCATTCCGGGTCTGCCGCCGCCCATGTTTCCCATAGCCTCGGCGCGGTTATACTGAATCGTTGCGGTGACGCTCATTCCTTCAAGCGCAGACGCTTTCGCGCTTTCCGCGGCTTGTCTGATCGACAGACCGATGCACGCGGATATGGCGATGACAAGAGCAATAATTCCAATGAGAATATTTCTTCCCTTGGATCGCCCGATGCACCGAAGCGCATTTTTAATGATATACATGACTAAATCCTCCAATTTGCCATTGTTTTTTGTATTGTGCCATACTTCGCTAAAGACAGCCTAAAGAAAAGCGTGAATGTTTTATGAAGATTAAGAAAAAAAGAAGGAACCGATCCCTCGATTCCTTCAGTATATGTTGTTTTAGAGTACGACCTTAAATCCGATATGCATACTATCTTTTTTATACACCGCGATTTCGCCCTTATGATTTTCGACGATTGCCTTTGCCATCGAAAGTCCAACGCCGTAGCCGCCCGTGAATTTTCTTGCTTTATCCGCGCGGTAGAAGCGATCAAACAAACGGTTGAGTTCAAGCTCGCCAACAGCGGCATAGGTGTTTTGAACCGTCAAAACGACCCGTCTGCCCCGGCGAAGCATAACACTGATCTCGCCGCCCTGATCACAATACTTGATCGCGTTATCCATCAGAATACCGACAAGTCGCTGCAGAAGTGCCTCGTCGCCAAGATATACGGTTTCTTTATCAATATTTGCGGTAAGGCACTTTCCTCGCTCCTTGGCAAGCGGCTCAAACTCGGAAACGGTATCGGCGACAAGCTCTCCGAGTGCGATCTCGGAAAGGTTCAACTGCTGTCCCTCCTCGTCCATACGGGAGAGCGCGACAAGTTGATTTACCAGCTCTGTCATTCTGTGTCCTTCGGAACGAATATCGTCAAGCCATTCGTTTTTGCCAAGCTCAAGCTCCGCGATCTCCACGTTTGCCATAATCAAGGTCAAGGGAGTTTTCAGCTCGTGGTTGGCATCGGTCACAAATTGCTTTTGCTTTTCATAGCTCTCGGCAATCGGCTTGACCGCTTTTTTAGATAATAGAAAAATAAGTACCAGCACGAGCGCAGCACAGGCAAGAAGAACAACCGCAGAGATCATTGTGGATTGCATCAATGCCGATCTGTTCATGCTTCCGTCAACGAACACAACGCCGTATCCTATTTCGGTGGAAAAAAGCTTGTACCGATAGTTCGATATCCAACCTCGTTCCTCGCCGCCATCCATCACCTTTTCGGCATACTCGATTGCTGTTTCATCTGTGATGGCATAAATCGATTCTGTGTTCATTCTTACAATTTCACCATTTTTATCAAAGAATACGGTGAAATGGCGAGTTGAAAATGGTGTTTCTGGGGTGATGAAGTCAAAATTCCCCTTGTTTTTCGGAGGTGTTTTATCGGGAGGCATCATCTCGCCGAAGGAGCCCGGGAATCGGCCGTCGCCCTCGGAAACTCTGTCCGCGAGCATATCCATATTTCTATTCATCGACGAGACGTTGAGCATCAGCATCACGCCGAAAATCAATGCAACGACCAGAAGAACCGAACCGGCGCTTATGAAAATGAATTTGCGTTGAAGTCGATATATCATACGGTTGCCTCCAGCATATATCCTGCGTTACGCACGAATTTGATCGCCACAGGCGCTGAAAGGGCTTCAAGCTTTTTGCGAATATTGGAGATATGCACCCATACCACGCTCGTATCCACGTTCGTATCCCAGCCCCAAATGTGCGTGATGAGCTGCTCGGCGGCAACAATGGTATTGGGATTCTGCATCAGCATTTCCATCACCTGAAATTCTCTGCCGCTTAAAGCGTGCGTCTTACCGCCGCATATCAGCTCGTAGGTGGAACGGTTGAGAAATAACGCGCCAAAGGTAAGTATGTCGGGGGTGAAGTTGTCTTTTCTGCGGAGCATCGCGCGTACACGGGCAAGAAGCTCGCCCGTGGAAAAGGGCTTGGGAAGATAATCGTCAGCCCCTGCGTCAAGTCCTTCGATCCTTTGATCGATCTCGGTTCTCGCCGTCAGAAAGAGCGTAGGAGTTGTAATGCCATTTGCGCGCAGCTTCTTGAGCAAGGTTATCCCGTCCATATCGGGCATCATGATGTCAAGTACAAGACCGTCGTATTCATTTGAGGACGCAAAATCAAAGGCATCATTTCCGTTGCCAACACCGTCCACCACATAATGATTGAGCTCAAATATATGCACAAGGCTTTTGAGCAGCTTCGGATCATCCTCTGCAATCAGAATTCGCATATCCGCGTCCTCCCTTCGTTGTTATTAAAGCTGAATATATCCGGCAAAGCAGACGGATATGGGTTACGAATTGACCTCATAGTCCTTCTTAAATCCATGGGCTCCGAAAATTTGCCATTTTCCAACGCCGAGGCGTTCGATAATCGCCTTTCTCTCCTGCGCGCAGATCGTCGGATCCGTATCTACAGATGTCATTAAAATCGGGGCGTATTGATTGTATTCCGCTTGCTCGGGGGTTAATCCGTGCACGTTGATATAAACATCCCCTGTAAACGCAATATGGTTCCGGTAATCGATCAGAACGATCTCGCCCGGAAGGTGTCCGCCCTTTCCCTCGTAAACCTCAAAATGCAATTCTCCAAAATCGAAAAAGCCTATTTGCGTCAGTGGTTCTGTCAAATTTTCTATATCATTCCACAAGACTCTGACCTTGCTCGGATCTGCCGCCTTGTAGGAGGTTAGAATTTTGCAAATATTAATGTATGGCTTGTGTATTGGATTCTTTTCTCGGTAACCGTCGTTACCCAGAAATTCGTTCTTGAGGCACGTAGCAGTTTTTGCACTTGCAATGATTTCATCGAACAGCGGAAGCAGCCCGCAATGGTCAACATCTGCGTGCGTCACAAGAATCGTCTTTTTTATTTTATCAAAATCCGGAAGCAGCTTGCGTATAATGTGAACCATTTCTTCGGTATAACAAGCGTAACCGCTATCCACAAAAAGCACCTGCCCATTGCTTTTGATAATGGCTGTGTTGCTGCCGCAGGGCGGTTCTATGAGAATGATTTCCGTATGATCCGATATCTTATGATTGCTGATTCTCGGCACGAAGGCTTTTCCCTTGGACGCTCCAAGCAATTCGGCAAATTTGCTGATGCTGTCAAACGTCCGATACGGAGAGAGTCCCTGCTCGTCGAGCGTCTGCATCGCAAGATTTACGTGAACCGTCAATGCCTCTTTGACATTCTCGGGGATCCCCATCGTTTGAGAAAGCCCCATCACGTACGTTCTGTAGAAAATACTATTATCAAAAACCTTTTCCGATCGGTTATAATCAATGACTCGAACGCGGCACAGCTTTTCGGCTTCACTTAAAAACTCGGAAATCTTGTCAACGTCATCGACGTACAGTCCCATCTTGAAAAGCTGATAATCCGTGCCGTTTTCCTGCGAGCTGATATAGGAAATATTAAATTCAAAATCCTTAATCAGCAGCAGGATATCGGTAACGCTTCCGGGGACGTCTTTAATGCAGAATTCGATCAGAACAATACCGGTTTTGGTTGCGTTGCTTTGCAGATATCCGATTTCCTCGAGCTGAGCATCTGCTTTGTTCAACTGTTCTTCCGTACCCTCTGCATCTATAAAGAGTGTATGCGAGTCAACTGCCTTGTTATAGCTTACTCGGGTGATATTGATCCCCAAAGCGGAAAAGCATTTGCTCGCCTTGAGAAACGCCCCGATATCATCGGGCATCGCGGTTACATAGGTCTTTTTCAAAACATTCACCTCTATTACTTGTCATTGGACAATCTGCATTTTACGATTGCTTCCGTAACGTCCTTGAGAACCATTACACCTTCGCGGTTAAACACTTCTATCGTAAGCTCCACCAATCCGTTTTTTGAATTCCGCTTTACAAGATCCGTCACGGTTGCCCTTCCAATCAAAGTGTCATCGGCGAATACCGGCTTCAGCCATTCAATTTTTGTAGATTTTCCGGCAACGAGCTCTTCACCGAAGAAATCCACCTCAAGATATTTTGCCCATACCGACATAAAGGACATGACTCCTGGCGCAATCAGTCTCCCAAATGGAGTTTTCGTTGCATATTCTTCGTCGGTATGAAGCGGGATATTGTCATATTCGCGGGCAAAAGCCAGCATTTTTTCCTTTTGAATAACAGTCGGTTCGATTTCTACTGTCATTCCTATTTTCAGATCATCAAAATACATCTTATCTGTTATACTCCATGCAGTTTTCCTAAAGATAATGTTAATTATAGCACACGCCGGAGCATAATTCAACAGTTTTCGTTCAATTCCAAGCAACACCGTTTTCGTCAAGTGTTACGGAAACCGAGGACTCGGTTTTCAGACTCGGAGAATTGTCTCCAAGGACGATCACCATAGCCGAAAGCGAAACCGGCATTTTGATAGTTACGGTCATATCTCCGATTCCTGCCACAAGATATCCACCGCTCGTAAGCGAGAGCTACGTGGATTTACCTATGCTGTAAAAATTACTGCACAACGACACCGCCATAATCAATCCAAGAATAAGCGCCACGCCAAGGCAGAGAAAAAATCCTGAACACTGATGGTCTGTGTCAACTCAACATCAAAAACGCCCTTAAATATTGCATCCATTTGTTATGACCTCCTTGCGTATCAAACGGACACGTTTCCTCTCGGCACGCCCACGCCACAGCATCGCTTTCGCACAGTGGAAGTCTGCGTTTGTAAACCACCTTTTCGTATTTCTTTTCAGCTCTACAAATTTGGCACTGTCGGAGGTTGCTTGCGAGTAGCTTTTCCTTTTGCTCGAGCGTGAGCATATATTTTAGCTCATACCGCTTGAACACCGTCTGAAATGCCATACGAACCCCTCCTTTCCCATTTTACAAGTGGATTATATCACACCGCGCTAAAGACAGACTAAAGAAAATGAATGCAAATGTTATCACCGACTGGAATTTGACACAAAAAGCACGCATTTCTGCGTGCTTTCGGGAAATCGCATTTTATGGATTCGTAAGGGATTTTGTCCTTGAAAATGAAAAAAGTCCTTGAAAATCAAGGACTTTTTTGGCGGAGTGGGAGAGATCCTCTAGCCGCTATCGCCGCGTCGCACTGTTGCCGTTACCGCATCGCGCATCACTGCTCGCTCGCGCTCTGCGACGGCTGCCACTCCTCACGCTCCCTTCTCCCGCTACCAGCGGCGGTCGCGTTCGTCCCTCTCGCGGGCGCTCGCGTTCAATTCTTTTCCAATCCGCCAACGAAAAAAGCACACCTTGCGGTGTGCTTTTCGTTGGCAAATAACCCAAAATTTGATACAAAATCAATTCTTAGTGTTTGTTTTCTTTGAATCTATAAACCAACAAACTATATTAACAACAAGCGAAACAATATTGATTGCTAAAAACGCAATAAACAACGGTCTGGGTTGTTGCAGTACGGATATTACAGACCAATAAATTGCTCCTATTACGGTTACAATGCAAATAATCCAGAAAAATTTTCTATTATCTTGATTCATGATAACCTCCTTACCCAAAAAATCTCATAAGCATCATTGCTATAACAGTAAACATTGACGTAAGGGTGGCAAACATTGCGACTATAATATGTATCTCTCTTTTTTTCATAGTGACCTCCTGTTTTCAAGTGTCAAATACAGTATAACATAAAAATACAAAAACCGCAATCCCTTTGTATCAGAATTGCGGTTTTTGTTTGGCGGAGAAGGAGAGATTTGAACTCTCGCGCCGGTATAACCGGCCTACACCCTTAGCAGGGGCGCCTCTTCGGCCTCTTGAGTACTTCTCCGTGTACCCGTCGCAGGGTGCCGTTTCCTTCTGCCTGCGGACATCACTTATTATACACAATTTTATCTGCTTTGTCAAGACCTTTTTCTATTTTTATCCCATCCTTTTTCATTTCGCTTTTCCCATCAATTTTGAGGCGGTCGCCTGCAAAAATACAAGCGATCGCCTCGCAGAAATTTGAGTCCGTCAGTATCCCTTTTTCCCTTTGATTTTTCGCCAGATCCATTTTCTCAGAATGTCAAACGGGAACACCAGCGACGCCATGAGCATAGTTACTCCAAGCTCTTTTATCGTGAGCGGAAGCGTTCGCAGCACACTGCCCCCGATGTAGACAAACAGGATCTGTATTGCCAATACCGCGATCATGATTGCCAAAAATACGGGATTTTGCTTCAATCCCGCCGAGAGCTTGAGCCGATCCGTCCTTGCATTGAAGCAGTTGAAGACCGACGCAAAAATGAAGAGCGCAAAGAATGCGGTGAGCAGATAAAGATTGCTCTCGTGCGGTCGGAATTGAGACGTGATGAGGGGACACTTCAGAAACAACAGACAAAGTGCCACAGTAAAGCCTCCGAGAACGGCAATTTCATCGATCATGTAGCCGTTCAGAATCCCCGTTTCCCTCTTTTTCGGCTTCTCGTTCATATATTCCGCCAAGGGAGCCTCTCCTGCAAACGCCAAGCCTCCGAGGGTATCCATGATCAGATTGATCCAAAGCATCTGCACAACCGTCACGGGCGAATCAATGCCCAAAAAGGGGCAGATCATCGTCACGCCAACCGCTGAAAAGTTCATGGTGAGCTGCAGCGCGATGAATTTACGAATGCTCTTGAAAATGCTTCTCCCGTAAAGCACCGCTCGGACGATGGACGACAAATTGTTGTCCAGAATCACGATATCCCCTGCGTCCTTTGCGACCTGAGTGCCGCTCCCCATCGAAAAACCGATGTCCGCCCGACGGAGAGCAGGTGCGTCGTTGATACCGTCTCCCGTCATGCCGGTCACCAATCCCATCTCCTGCGCCACCCGAACCAGTCGGCTCTTGTCGGTCGGCAAGGCTCTTGCGACCACAGAAAGCCTTGGCATCAGCTCCTTGAGCTGAACGTCCGAAAGCCTTGCCAATTCCTCTCCCGTCAGCGCGATCGGCGTGTTGTCGCTTTGGATCCCACACGTCCGCGCGATTGCCGACGCCGTTTCCTTGCTATCTCCCGTGATCATGACGACTCGGATTCCCGCGCGGCGCAATTGCGCTACCGCTCCGGACGCCTCCCAACGGACCGGATCGGAAAGGCACAAAACCGAAACCAAGACAAGACTTCCCCGCACGCCGTCTCGGTGAGACGTAGCCGGAATATCCTCGCCAGACAGCGCTAAAAGCAGACACCTCTGACCTTTTTTCGTGCGCTCTGACAGAGATTTCTCTATTTTCCTTCTTGAAAACGCCCCCATGCTTCCGTCAGGGTAGATCGCGCCTTTCACATACGGCAAAAGCTTTTCGGGCGCGCCCAAGAGAAAGGTCAGGCTATTCCTGCCCTTGTAGCTGACAGAAGCGTACTTTCTCTCGCTTTCAAAGCGAAGTCTTGAAAAAACGCGGTATCCGTCGGGGATCGAGAGGTCGGAAATTCCCTCCAAAAGCGCTCGTTCGGTCGCATTGCCGCCAATTGCACGCCCCCCTTCGCCCACGATCGCTTCTCCCCCGCGAAGTCCAAGAGAGAGAAGCTCTGCAAAAAACTGTCCCCTTGAAAGAACCGCCTGCGCCGTCGTGCAAACGCCCCCGTCCGCCGTCAGCACCTCGGTCATCTTCATTTTTCCCTCGGTCAGCGTTCCCGTTTTGTCTGTAAAGAGCAGATTCATGCTCCCCGCCGCCTCGATTCCGACCGGCTTTCTTACCAGTACGTTGTCCTTCACCATTCTGCGGATATTCCCCGATAGCACCACCGCGATCATCATGGGAAGCCCCTCGGGAACGGCAACCACGATCACCGTCAGTCCAAGCGTAAAGGCATGAAAGAGCTTGGATAAGAGGTACGGCGCATCCAAAAGCTTGATGCGAATGACCTCCCAACGCATTCCACTATCCAAAAGAAACACGTGGAACAAATATGCAAGCGCCACCAAAACCGCCGCGACGTATCCCAGTACACTGATCTGCTTTGCCAGCTTTGCGAGACGGATCTTGAGGGGGCTGTCTCTCTGCTCCATCTGCACTTCTCTTGAGATCTGCCCGAGAAAGGTTGCGTCCCCCACAGCGGTGACCCCCATCTCGCCCCCACCCGCGGTGACGGTACACCCTCGAAACAACGCCGACGGCGAGGAAGGATCGTTTGAAAAATTTTCCGACGGGAGCTTGCTAACCTCACGACTTTCCCCCGTCATAGCAGACTGGTCGCTGGCAAGAGCCCCCGCCAGAAGAAGTCCGTCCGCGGGGATCAGCTCCCCTGCACAAAGCAGTACGATATCCCCCACCACGACGTCACCCATGGGAATTTCGCACACCTGTCCCCCTCGACGCACGCGACACGTCACCCTTTCGCTCTCTCGCGACAGCTCCTCAAATGCTCGCTCGGAGGAGCATTCCGACAAGGTGGAAATGAACGCCGCCAAAAACACGGCGATGGCGATTCCAACCGTCTCCACCCAATCCGCTCCCCGAACGGCAAGAATCAGATTGACCGCCAGAGCCCCCAAAAGAATACGGATGACGGGATCGTTCAGATTCCCGAAAAACCGTTTCCAAAAGGATTTTCCCTTCTGTTTTGATAACACGTTCCGTCCAAATCGGGTTGCCGACGAAGCAATCTCGTCCGTCCCCAGTCCTCCGCGACGAAAATCCGCCGCCCTTTTGTATTCTGTCATTTCTCCCCCTCCGCGCACTTGATTCATACCACTATATGAAAAAAACGCCTTAAAAATACGGCACAGGAGGACATAAAAAAGGAACCGTTTCGAAAACGGTTCCTTTTTTATGAAATTCTTAAAAGATTCAGAATGCCATATCGTTTGCAACGGCATAGAGTCTCTTGATCTCGGCGCGGCGCTTTTCAGCCATTGCCTCCATCGCCTGAACCTCATCCTTCGTGAACTTGTCCAGATCTCCTGCCTTGAGCTTGTTTTTATACATACGGTCTGCAATCAGAGCCCAGGAAATATCAACGGGAGTGATCACGCCGTCCAGCTCGCACATCACCGCATTGCTCTTGCCCTCGACCAGCATCTCAACCGCCTTTACGGACATCTCTGCCGCCGTTGCGCGGTCGCGAACGGTAGGTCTGCCGCCTCTGACGATATGCGCCAGACGCGCAAACTTGGTCTCCACACCGGTGTTCTCGGCAATTCTCTTCGCCAGCGTCTCACCGTAGGGCGTTCCGTCGGGATTTCTCATACCCTCGGACACCATCACGATCATACCGCGCTTACCCGATGCACGAAGCGCGCGGATTCTCTCGAATGCAGCCTCCTCGTCGAAGGGTACCTCGGGAATTGCCACGGCAGCGGCTCCCGATGCAATCGCCGCATAGAGCGCGATCTGTCCGCAGTCACGTCCCATGACCTCCACAACGTTCAGACGCGCGTGAGACTCGCAGGTGTCACGCAGACAGTCCACCATCTCCACGGTGGTGTTGATGGCAGTATCCAAACCAATGGTATAATCGGTTGCGGTGATATCGTTGTCGATCGTTCCGGGCAGTCCGATCGAGGGAATTCCGTGCAGAGTCATATCGGTCGCGCCGCGGAAGGTTCCGTCACCGCCGATACATACCAAAGCGTCGATCCCATTGTCGCGGCAGACCTTAACCGCCTGCATCACGCCCGCTTCCTCCTTGAACTCGGGGCAGCGGCTGGAATACAGCATCGTTCCGCCCAATCCAATGGCAGTGCTCATTTTCTCGCAGGTGAGCTCAACAAATTCTCCCCGCATCAGGCCTGCATATCCGCCGACAACGCCAACGACCTCAATCCCGAGGGACGTCGCCTTGCTCAAAACAGCCTTGATGCAAACGTTCATTCCGGGAGCGTCTCCGCCCGACGTCAAAATTCCAATCTTTTTGAAACTTGCCATTTTATCACTCCTAAACCATCGTCAAATGTTTATGTGTACTATTTTAATATATCTTTTTCAAAAAATCAAGATATTATGAGAAAAAATATCTGTATTTTTCTATGATCCTGTCGGGCTCCCTGTCACGCTTTTGAACGCAACGATCACGTTCTTCTGCGCGATTTTTTGGGTTCCCTTCCCACGAACAGCCTCCTGAGAATGGGAGAGAGAATCGTCGGTGCCTTCCAAACAATCATTTTCATATGTGTCCCTCCTCGCAGATTGATTCTGCTAAAGGATATGCGGGGATTCAGATTTTGGTGTTTGCGCGGGACAGGGGATATCCGTTTTTCTCGATCGTATCCATGGCGGCGCGGAAAACGGTCTTATCGTTTTCGTGTGTGAGGGACGCCTCCGCCTTCTCGATCGGAACCCACTCCACCTGCGCGATCTCGCCGATTCGCGGGCGAACCTCCGACTGCGCGGTCTCGGTCAGGAAATACACGACCTCCTTGCGGACTCCCGGCATGGGATTGTAGTGCACAGTCTGCCGAAAATCCGACAAAATGCGGATCTGCACGGCGGTCTCCTCGTACACCTCGCGGATCGCAGTCATATACTCGGTTTCTCCGCGTTCCATATGCCCCTTGGGGAAGGAACGGTGTCCGCCGTTCTTGTGACGAATCATCAGAATATACGTTTTTCCACTTTCTCCGTCGCGGCGCAATACCAGCGCGCCACACGATTTTTCACGACGCATCCGCGTTTGATCCTTTCCGTTCTGCACGGCGGGAATCAAGCCCGATTCCCGCTATGCCAAACATTTTTTACTTTACCTCGATCTGCTCCATCACGAAGGCCTCGAGAACGTCTCCAACCTTGATGTCGTTGAACTTCTCCAATCCAACACCGCACTCGTAGCCGCTGTTAACCTCTTTCGCGTCATCCTTGAAACGCTTGAGAGAGGAAATACGGTCCTCGAAGATCACGATGCTGTCACGCAGCACGCGGATCTGAGACTGACGGGTGATCTTTCCGTCCTGAATATAGCATCCTGCGATCGTTCCCACGTTGGGCACGTGAATGGTCTGACGCACCTCGGCGTGTCCCAGGATATTCTCCTTGAACTTGGGCGCGAGCATGCCCTTCATTGCGGCCTCGATCTCCTCGATGCACTCGTAAATGACACGGTAGGTGCGGATCTCAACGTTCTGACGCTCCGCAGAGTCGATCGCCGACTTGTCGGGACGCACGTTGAATCCGACGATGATCGCGTCGGATGCCGCCGCGAAGGTAACGTCACCCTCGGTGATGCCTCCCGCCGCCGCGTGAATGATGCGAACCTTAACCTCCTCGTTGGAAAGCTTTTCAAGAGACTGCTTGACAGCCTCCACAGATCCACCAACGTCTGCCTTGACGATGACGTTGAGGTTCTTGACGCCCTCGGAGATCTGCGCGAACAGGTCGTTCAGGCTTGCTCTTGCGTTGGCGCGGAACACCTCTTCCTTTGCGGAATCACGGCGCTGATCTGCCAGCGTTCTTGCCATTCTTTCATCTTCAACCGCCTGGAACTCGTCACCCGAGGAGGGAACCTCTGCAAGTCCGGTGATCTCAACGGGAACGGAGGGAGCCGCCTCCTTGAGGAGCTTTCCGGTGTGGTCCATCATCGAACGGACGCGTCCTACCGCAGTACCTGCGATGATGATATCACCGTTTCTCAGCGTTCCGTTCTGAACCAGAACGGTCGCTACGGGTCCTCTTCCCTTATCCAGCTTTGCCTCGATGACGATACCCTTTGCACGACGGTTGGGATTTGCCTTCAATTCCTTCATATCTGCAACCAGCAGAACGTTCTCAAGCAGATCGTCAATTCCCTCGTGCTTAAGCGCAGACACGGGAACGCAGATCACGTCTCCGCCCCACTCCTCGGGCACCAGGTCATACTTGGTCAACTCCTGCTTGATGGCATCGGGGTTTGCGGTGGGTTTATCCATCTTGTTGATCGCAACCACGATCTCGATTCCTGCGGCCTTTGCATGGTTGATCGCCTCAACCGTCTGGGGCATCACGCCGTCGTCTGCCGCAACGACCAGAATCGCAATATCCGTCGCCATTGCACCTCTTGCACGCATTGCGGTGAACGCCTCGTGTCCGGGCGTATCGAGGAAGGTCATATCTCTGCCGCCAACGTTTACGCGGTAAGCGCCGATGTGCTGGGTAATACCGCCCGCCTCGCCGGCAGTTACGTTTGCGTGTCTGATCGCGTCCAGAATGGACGTCTTACCGTGGTCAACGTGACCCATAACGCACACGACGGGTGCGCGAGCCTGCAGCTGCTCGTCGGTATCCTCTACCTCGTCAAACAGCTTATCCTCAATGCTCACCACAACCTCCTTGGTCGCGGTTACGCCAAATTCTTCACACACCAGCGCGGCGTAATCATACTCGATGACCTGGTTTACGGTCACCATCATGCCCATCATGATGAGCTTCTTGACGACCTCTCCCGCCGTCACCATCAAACGGGACGCCAGCTGACCAACCACGATCTCCTCGGGAAGCTCCACGCTGGTAGGACGCTTGATGACGTTGGACTGCATGGGGACGTTCTGCGCACGTCCCTTCTTGCCCTTGCCTGCGAACTGGTTCTTGCCGCCCGCCATCTGATTGCCGGTCTGCTTCTTTACTCTCTGGTTTCCGCCGCGGAGATTGTTCTCACGGTCGGATGCAAAGGTCTCCAGCTTTTCATCGTATTTGGAGAGATCCACTCCGGAGGAGCCTCTGGTATCCACCACGCGGGGACCCTTGAGGGTTCCGTCGGGGTTGACGTTGGTCGTCGCGCCTCTGACGATGGGCTGTGCCTTGAAGGTATCTCTGGGTCCGCCCTGTACGAAATCTCCCTTATCCTTGTCAAACTTCTGACCGCCGCGATTGTTCTGGGGGCGGTTCTGTCCGCCCTGGCGATTTCCGCCGAACGAGCCGCCAAAGCCGTCGTTTCCACCAAAAGAAGGACGGTTGCCGCCAAACTGCTGGGAACGGCCGCCAAAGCCGCCCTGCGCGGGCTGACCGTTGAAACTACGCTGGGTGTTCGCACCACCTGCATTCGGGTAAGGACGCGCACCTGCTGCAGTACCTGCCTGGGGACGGGGCTGATAACCGCCACCCGAGGTCTGATTTGCAGCATTGAAGCCGGGTCTTCCTCCCGCTGCGGGTGCAGGACGGGATCCTGCCGCGAGATTTGTATTCGTTCTCTGTTGGGGTGCTCCGTTCTGCGGACGTGCGCCCATGGGTCTTTCATTGGCAGGAGCGGGCGTGGGACGCGCGCTCTCGACAGGCGCAGCCTTTTTGGGCGCAACCGTCTCTGCCTTTGCCGCAGGAGCGGCAGGCTTTTCAGCTACCTTTGCAGGCTCTGCGGGCTTCTTTGCCTCTGCAGGCGCGGGTGCCTCTGCCTTAGCAGGCGCGACCTCGGGCTTTGCTTCCACGGGGGCCTTCTTTTCTGCCTCGACAGGCTTCTTCTCCGCTTCCTCTGCCGGCTTTTCTTCCTTTACAGGCTTCTTTTTGGAGGGAATATAGGTCTTCCCATCAAGATATGCGCCAACGTCGTCGATCTGATTCTCGCGCGTCAGTGTATCAAACAAAATGTCAAACTCGGAGGAATCCAGCGTCTTCTGCGCCGTAGCCTCCTTTCCGTGCTTTGACAAAATTTCAATCAGATCCTTACCCTTCAGTCCAAGATCCTTTGCAAGCTTGTTAAGCTTAAATTGTGTTTTCGTATCAGCCATATACCCTCCTGATTCCTCCGCAGGACCGCAGATCCCGCAGAGATCATAAAATATGTTCCTCTTTGAGCTTTCCCAGCACCAGCCGACAAAGCTGCTCGTCTGTAATTGCCACAGCAGAAATCCTGCTGTTTTTCCCCAACGCTCTCGCCAGGGTGTCGCCGTCAACCGTCAGGCGCTTTTTTTCAACACCGTAAAAGTCGCAACGGTTACGGAGACGCTTTTGGGTGTTCTCGGAGTTATCCGACGTCTCCACCACCAGAAAAATCTGTTTTCTTGCCTTGAGTGCTTCGCAAATGAGGGGCGTACCGTAAACCAGCTTGCCCGCCTTGGCGCAAAGGCCAAGCGCACGAAGCATATCTGAAGCACCTTCTCGCTCGATCATTTCATTCACCCTGATCGAGAAGCTCTTGCTCCATCGCGTCGTAGACCTCCTCGGGAATCTCACACTCCAGAATGCGATCCAACCGACGGCTCTTTCTTGCCTTTTGCAGACACTTGACCGAACGGCAGATGTATGCGCCTCTTCCCGATTTCTTGCTCGTAAAGTCCAGGGAAACCTGATTTTCGGGACTTCTCACGACACGCAAAAGCTCGCCCTTCGGCTTATGCTCGTTGCATCCCATGCACTGACGCATCGGGATCTTCTTCACTTTTTTTTCCATGCTTAAATATCCAGATCGCTGTCGTCTGCCTTGATATCGATCTTATATCCGGTCAGTCTTGCCGCCAAACGGGCGTTCTGACCCTCCTTACCGATGGCAAGAGAAAGCTGAT
>JAZSBE010000078.1:0-9617 GCA_045602215.1 Eubacteriales bacterium
CAAGCTCTCGTCGCTCGAGGGGGTAGAGACACGCCCCACCGCCGAGCGCGCGAAGGAAGCCGTTTTTTCGATGCTGCAATTTGAAATTGAAGACAGATACGTGCTCGATCTCTTCTCGGGATCGGGACAGCTTGGGCTGGAGGCGGTGAGCCGAGGTGCGGCAGGAGCAGTCCTCGTCGATCGCTCGAGAGACGCCGTGGAGATCATCAAGAAAAACTGTCTGAAGACCAAGCTCGCCCCCTTTTGCGAGGTGCTTTGCGCCGATTATGCGGAATTTCTCCGCTCCTGCAAGGGTAAGAGAAAATTCAATCTGGTCTTTTTGGATCCCCCCTACGGGCTTGGGCTCGTTCCGAATGCCATTCGTCAGATGCTCCGCTACGGGGTGATCGAGGAAGGATGCACGCTGGTCTCTGAGACGGCGGACTTTGCCCACGTGTTCGACGGGGATGCTGAATTGGCATCGAAATTTGAAATTCTGCGAGAGGCGCGCTACGGCGTTGCCTGCGTGACGGTGATGCGACTGACGGAGGTAGCAGTATGAGCCTTGCGATCGTGCCCGGAAGCTTTGATCCCATGACGCTGGGGCATCTGGACGTTGTGGAGCAGGCACTGAAGCAATACGACGAGGTGGTGGTCGCCGTTATGGTGAATGCCCAAAAGCAGACCACTTTTGACATGGAGACGCGCGTCGCCATCGCCGAGAAAACGGTGGAGCATCTGCCTCGCGTTCGTGTGATCTCGGACACGGGAATGCTTATCGACCTCTTTGACCGACTGGGGGCTGACGCGGTGTGCAAGGGCTACCGCAATCAGACCGACCACGACTACGAGATGAAGATGGCGGACTGGAACGTCTCGCACAATCCCCGTTTTCGCACGGTGCTCTATCCCGCAAGAGAGGAGCGGCAGACGCTCAGCTCCACCATCGTGCGGGGAGAGCTTGCAGAGGGGGGAGATCTCTGTGGCTTGGTGCATCCAAACGCGCTTCCCTTGATTCTTGAAAAGACGGTGTAAGTATGAACAACGGAAAATATAAAAAGCTATGCTCGGACACCGTGATCCTGGCAATCGGAACCTTTGGCTCCAAGCTCTTGGTCTTCCTTCTGATGCCCCTGTACACGGCGCTCCTGTCGCCGACGCAGTACAGCGCGGCAGAGCTGATCACGGGGACGGCAAATCTCATCATGCCCTTTGCCTGTATGGGAATCACCACGGGCATCTTCCGCTTTGCGGCGGAAAAGGGATCGGATCAAAGGGAGGTTTTCTCCTCGGGACTGGCACTTCTCGGCGCGGGTCTTTTGGGACTGACTCTGATCGGCTTGCCCTTCTGCTTTTTCGGCGCGTGGCGCGTGGAGGCTGCGCTGATCTTGGCGTATATCCTCTTTGCCGACGTGCAGGCGGTGTGCGCCCAGTACGTCCGTGCCATTGATCGGACGCGTCTGTTTGCGGTGCAGGGGATTCTGAATACGATCCTGACGATTCTTTTCAATATTCTTTTCTTGGTGGTCTTTGACCTCGGCGTGACGGGATACGTTTTGTCGGTCGTGGTTGGAAACCTCATCACGTCGGCGTTTTTGTTCGTTACGGCAAAGCTGTGGCGGGTGTTCCGATGGGCCGCGATCCGTCGGGAGACGATTTCACAGCTCTTTCGGTTCAGTCTTCCGATGGTGCCCACCACCGTCTGCTGGCTGATCACCGACCTCTCCGACCGCTATTTCGTCAACGCGATCTGGGGAGGGGCGGCGAACGGCATCTACTCGGCGGCGTACAAGATCCCCACCATCGTGACCCTGATCTCCTCGGTCTTTATGCAGGCGTGGCAGTTTTCGGCGGTCGCCGAATCCTCCGACGAGGAGGCTTGCAGTCAGTTTTATTCCAAGGTTTTCAAGGGGTTCCTTGCCTTGGTCTCCATCGGTACGGCGGGCTTGATCTTCTTCTCGCGGTTTCTCTGCAGACTGCTCCTCGACGCCGCCTACTTTGAGGCGTGGCGTTATATGCCCACCCTTCTGTGCGCGGCGGCGGTGGAGGCGGTGGTGTCCTTCCTCGCGACGGTCTATCTCGTTCGGAAAAAGAGTATGCACTCCTTCGTGACTGCCATCGTCGGAACGGTTGCAAACCTGATCCTCAACGCGATTCTGATCCCTCGTATCGGCGTCCTTGGAGCGGCGGTCGCAACCCTCATCAGCTATTGCATGGTCTCAGCACTTCGTCTTGTCGACGTGCCGCGACTCTTGCCCTTTGATCGGTTGATTCCGCGTCAGATCTTCAATTTCGGACTTTTGTTTGGCATGGCTTTGGTTATGACGTTTATCGAAAAAGGGCGGATCTGGATCGCGTTGTTGCCTGCGATCGCCCTGCTGGCGATCAACCTTTTTGACCTTTGGCAGAGCGTCAAGGGAATTTTGAAAAGAAAAATCGAAAAAAGTTAAAAATTTTTTCAAAAAACACTTGCAAAACGAAATCAGGTGTGATATAATATTCAAGCTGCGTTTTTACGCGCATATTTTGAGGGTGGTCCGCTGCAATGCTCGCAAGAACGCCCGATGTATTTAGGAGGAGCCAAAATGGATTTGTTGAAGGCTTTTACAAACGAGCAGTTGAAGAAGGACGTGCCCCTCGTCCGCATCGGTGACACCGTGCGTGTTCACAACAAGATCAAAGAGGGTGCAAGAGAGAGAATCCAGATGTTTGAAGGAACCGTTATCGCAAAGCACGGTGGCGGAATCTCCGAGACCTTTACCGTTAGACGTATTTCTTACGGTGTAGGCGTGGAGAAGACCTTCCCGATTCATTCTCCCAACGTGGAAAAGGTTGACATCATCCGTGTCGGTAAGATCAGACGTGCAAAGCTGTACTACCTGCGTGGCAGAGTTGGTAAGGCTTCCAAGGTTAAGGAACAGATCTGATTTTGCATCCACAAAACATACAGAACGCCCTGCGTGCAAAAGCGCGCAGGGCGTTCTGTTTTTCGTCCCCCGTTTTGCCGGAGCGGCGAAGCGAGGGGGGCTTTTTTTGTTGCAAAGAGCACCGAGGGGGCGTTTTTTGGCGCAGGATGGCAGATCTCGGGGGATGCTTTTCAAAAAGATTTGCATTTTACGGGCAGGAAACGACTTTTTTTGCTCCGCCTTTGTGCTAAAATCTAAAAAAAGGAAAGGAAGGGGGGTAAGGCATGATAAAAAACGGAAGCGAAGTCACCTACCGCGAGCAGGGAGACGCCCTGATCGTCGTGGTGGGAGGCGAGGTGGATCACCACGGCGCGGTCTCGGTGCGGACGGGCATTGACGGGATCCTTGCCGCGAGACGACCGAGCGTGGTGTATCTGGATCTGTCGGGCGTGAGCTTTATGGACAGCTCGGGACTGGGCCTGATCATGGGGCGGTATGCGCTGGTCAAGCGTTACGGTGGCAAGATGGCGGTTCTCGATCCCAGCCCTGCGGTACAAAAAATGATGAATCTTGCGGGAATGGAACGGATGGTTCCCATTCGGACAAGCAAAAAGAAAGGATAAGAAAACATGAGAAGTACGGTTGATTTTCAGGCAGAGGTGGAGAACGAGCTTTGCATCATCCTCCCCTCGCTGTCGGTAAACGAGGGGATCGCGCGCGCAACGGTCGCGGCGTTCTGCGCTCAGCTCAATCCCACCGCGGTAGAGCTGGCAGACCTCAAGTGCGCGGTGTCAGAGGCGGTCACCAACTGCATCGTCCACGGCTACCGCGACACGGTGGGAGAGATCCGCATCTGCGTCAAGCTTTGCGAGGGGAGACTCGTTCAGGTGGAGATTAAGGACAGGGGGTGCGGCATCGAGGACGTCAAGCGCGCCCGCGAGCCACTGTTCACCACTGACGCCGAAAACGAGCGAAGCGGCATGGGCTTTACCGTTATGGAGAGCTTTTGCGATTCGGTTCGGGTACATAGCAGAGTCGGGAAGGGCACAACTGTCATCCTGATGAAGCGATTGAGAAAATGAGGCGATTTCACGTCATGGAATCCCTTTGTGAGAGGAGCTTGAGCGAATGGATGAAGTGAGCTTGCAGGAACGGAATCTGCATCTATTGGAGCGTGTGCAGTCGGGAGATGCGTCTGCGGAGGAGGATCTCATCCGCGAAAATCTGGGGCTGGTGAGAAAGATCGCCATGCGCTTTCTTGATCGCGGGACGGAATACGAGGATCTCGTGCAGATCGGCACGATCGGAATGCTCAAGGCGATCCGCTCCTTTTCCCTCGAGCGCGGGACCGCCTTTTCGACCTATGCCGTCCCCCTCATCATCGGAGAGATCCGACGCCATCTGCGGGACAGCGGGCCGATCAAGGTCAGTCGCATCTACAAGCGGCAGGGGTTGGCGCTCATGCACGAGAAGAACCGCATCCAGGCGAGCGAGGGCAGGGAAGCGGGAATCGTGGAGCTGGCGGAGCGCTGTGGGGTGAGCGTGGAGGAGGCGGTGATCTCCCTCGACGCCCTCTCTCCCGTCGTCTCTCTGTCCGATCACGTTTACGGCGAGGAGGGGGTGACGCTGGAGGGGGTGATCCCCGACGAGGAGAGCGAGCGCGAGAGCGAACGCATCTGCGACCGTATCTCCCTTTCGCAAAGCATTCACCGTATGCCGCCCCTGTGGCGTCAGATCGTCATGCTCCGCTATTATCAGAACAAGACCCAGCAGCAGGTGGCAGATCTCTTGTCACTCACGCAGGTCAAGGTCTCAAGAGAAGAAAAAAAGATCCTCGCCTTCCTCCGTGAGGAGCTGTCATAAGTCCAAAAACACCGTGTCGGGGATTCGAGCGGTGTTTTTTGGACCATATAAATTAAAATATGATACGAACAAAATAAAAAAATTGCAAAAAAACGATTGACAAACCAAATGGAGTGTGCTATAATGATTCATATTTCAAAATGCAATGAAGGAATCGTTTTCTTCTGAAAGTCGTTTCAGAGAGTCGGCGGGTGGTGTGAGCCGATACGGTGAGAAGAAGACCTCTCGTTCCGGAGCAGAGTCGCTGAACGTTTTGAGTAGGTGGCTACGGCTTGCCCCGTTACCTTGGCAAGGGCTTGTTTGAGCCTGATTGAGTGACCGCCGTTTGGCGGTAATTAGGGTGGTACCGCGATGATTCGTCCCTGAAGCCGACAGTAGGCTTTTGGGGCTTTTTTGTTTCATTTTGAAAGATTTTTGAAAACCGAAGGGGAGTTTTACATTATGAAGAAAATTGTGATTTCAGACACGACGCTTTGTCGAGGCGGCTGCAACTTCAGCTTTAAGGAAAAAATTGAGATTGCGCGACTTCTTGACCGATTGCACGTGGACGTGATCGAGCTTCCTGCCATTCAAAATTCAAAAACGGACGTGTTGCTTGTGAGAACGGTGTCCTCTTTTGTTAAGGATAGCGTTCTGTCGGTTGCGGCAGGTGCCGATACCGAGAGCATCGAGCAGGCGGCGATCGCCCTGTCCTCTGCAAAGAACCCCCGTATCCGCATTGAAATGTCTCTGTCTCCCGTTGGAATGGAGTACACTTATCATAAAAAGCCTGCCAAGATGCTGGAGTGGATCGCAAAGGCGGTCTCCATGGCAAAGGAGAAGTGCGCCGACGTGGAGTTTTCTGCGATGGACGCGACCCGCGCCGAGGAAGCCTTCCTCGCCGACGCGATTGCCGCAGCCGTAGAGGCAGGCGCCGGCACGATCTCGGTCTGCGACCACGCAGGTCAGCTGATGCCCGACGATTTTGCAAGCTTTGCTTCAAAGATCGCGGCGTCGGTCAAGGTTCCCGTTGGCGTTTACTTTGACGATTGCAACGGATTGGCGTGCGCGGCGTCTGTCATGGCGGCTCGCACCGAGAACGTCAACGCCGTCAAGACCACGGTGGGTGGCGTATGCACGCCTCTCGTGACCTTTGGAGAAATGATCCGCAACTGCGGAAACAGCTATCAGCTCACAACGGGCATCCGCGAGACCGAGCTTCGCCGCATCGTCAAGCAGATCGACTGGATCGTGAGCCATTCGGGCAATGAGAAGGGTATGGTTCAGACCTCGGGCGGCGCAGACCGCGCCATCTATCTGGACGCCAACGATTCCAAGGAGGACGTGGGAACGGCGGTCGCAAAGCTGGGCTACGATCTCTCCGAGGAGGATCTCTGCCGCGTGTACGAGGAGTTCCTCCGCGTCGCACAGAAGAAGGACGTGGGCGAGCGAGAGCTGGAGGCGATCGTTGCGACCTCCGCACTTCAGGTGCCCGCAAGCTATCAGCTTCAGAATTACGTGATCAACAGTGGAAATATCATCACTGCCAGCGCGCAGATCTCCCTGACCAAGGACGGCAAGACCGTGGAGGGCGTTTCTATGGGAGACGGCCCCATCAACGCCGCATTCCTCACGCTGGAGCAGATCATGGGTCGCCATTATGAATTGGACGATTTCCAGATCCAGTCGGTGACCGAGGGCGCGGAAGCGATGGGTTCTGCTTTGGTCAAGCTCCGCTCGAACGGAAAGCTTTACTCGGGCAACGGAATTTCCACCGACATTATCTGCGCCAGCATTCGTGCCTACATCAACGCAGTAAACAAAATCGTTTATGAGGAGGCGGCACAATGAAACTGTCTTTTTCCACCAAGGGGTGGCACAACCGCAGCTTTGAGGACTTCTGCGAGATCGCAAAGGATTTCGGCTTTGAAGGGATCGAGCTGCACAATATACACAACCCTCTGTTTTCGGACAGAGACGGCGCGTTTCACGATTATGCCGCTGCGGCAACGGTGAGACGCCTTTACGAGAGCAAGCTCAGCATTCCCTGCATCGACTCTATCTGCGAGCTCGCAGATACTCCCGAGGCAGTGGAGGAGCTGACGGCGTGCCTCAAGATCGCCAAGAATCTGCACATTCCCAATCTCCGCATCCGCGCCAACGCCTCGGAAAATGAGGAGGAGGCAGTCGAATCGGTCGCATCCCTGATCTCCAAGGTTCTGCCCGCGGCAGAGGAGAGCGGCGTGACCCTCTTGCTTGAAACGACGGGACTGTTCTGCAAGACGAGTGCTCTGCGCGATATGCTGGAGCGTTTTGCCTCCGACAATCTCGCGGCTCTTTGGGAGCTTTCGGGCACCAGCTTTGGCGGCGAGGAGACCCCCGAAACGGTCATTCGCAACCTCGGCGCGTACGTCCGTCACGTTCACTTCAGTGACGCGAGAAAGGGGAGTGACGGCATCGAGCATTGCCTTGCGGGCGAGGGCGCACTGCCGATCCACGACGTGATGCTTGCCCTCCGTTCGGTCAACTACGATGGATTTATCTCCCTCGTCTGGAACCCGAAATGGTGCGAGGATCTGGACGATATGGACATCATCTTCGCGCAGTTCGTTGGATTCATGAAGCAGTTCAGCGACACCTCCAAGAAGGAGAAAACCCTTTATCTGAACAAGGTGCAGACGGGTAAGTACGTCTGGAAGAAGGATCTTCTGATCGATATGACCTTCTCTCAGGTGCTCGACCGTATGGTGGAGGAATTTCCCGACCAGTACGCTTTCAAATACACCACGCTGGACTATACCAGAACCTACAGCGAGTTCCGCGATGACGTCGACACCTTCAGCCGCGCGCTGATTGCGATGGGCGTAAAGGCAGGACATCACGTCGCGGTCTGGGCATCCAACGTGCCCCAGTGGTTCATCGCCTTCTGGGCGACCACCAAGATCGGCGCGGTTCTCGTGACGGTCAACACCGCCTACAAGATCCACGAGGCGGAGTACCTGCTCAAGCAGTCGGATACGCACACCCTCATCATGACCGAGGGATCGAAGGATACCAAATACGGCGAGATCGTGGCACAGCTCTGCCCCGAGCTTGAGACGCACAAGGCGGGAACGCCCTTGCACAGCAAGCGTCTGCCTTTCCTGCGCAACGTCATTACCGTTGGCTTCCGTCAGAAGGGGTGTCTTGAATGGAACGAGGCAGTCGAGCTTGCCGATCAGGTACCGCTCGAGACGGTCTACCGTATGGCGGCGCAGGTCGATAAGGACGACGTTGCCAATATGCAATACACCTCGGGGACGACGGGCTTCCCCAAGGGCGTCATGCTCACACACTACAACATCGTCAACAACGGAAAGTGCATCGGAGACCGCATGGATCTCTCTACCGCTGACCGTATGATGATTCAGGTGCCCATGTTCCATTGCTTCGGTATGGTGCTTGCCATGACCGCAAGCATGACGCACGGCGCAACGCTTCTGCCCCTGCCGTATTTCTCCCCCAAGCCTTCCTTGGCTTGTATTCACAACGAACACATCACCGCCTTCCACGGCGTGCCTACTATGTTCATCGCCCTTCTGGAGCATCCCGATTTTGAAAAGACCGATTTCTCCTATATGAGAACGGGTATCATGGCGGGAAGTCCTTGCCCCATCTCGGTTATGAAGGACGTGGTTGAGAAGATGCATATGAATGAGATCACCATCGTCTACGGACAGACCGAGGCGTCTCCCGGATGCACGATGAGCTCTACCGACGATCCCATCGAGGTTCGCGTGGGAACGGTCGGACGCGCCCTGCCTGAGATCGAGTGCAGGATCGTCAATCCCGAAACGGGAGAGGATTGCCCCGACAACGTACCGGGCGAGTTTTTGGCAAGAGGCTACAACATCATGAAGGGCTACTACAAGATGCCCGGCGCGACCGCATCCGCCATTGACGCGGACGGCTGGCTGCACACGGGTGACCTCGCTTGCCGCACCCCCGAGGGCAATTACCGTATCACGGGACGCCTCAAGGATATGATCATCCGCGGAGGAGAGAACATCTACCCCAAGGAGATCGAGGAGTTTATCTACACCCATCCCCAGGTAAAGGACGTTCAGGTCATCGGCGTGCCGGACAAGAAGTACGGCGAGGAGATCATGGCCTGCATTATCCTCAAAGAGCCTGGCAGCGTGACCGTGGAGGAAATGACCGACTATATCAAGGCTAGCATGGCACGGCACAAAGTTCCCAAGTATATTGAATTTGTGGATGCCTTCCCCATGAATGCCGCCGGCAAGGTGCTCAAATACAAAATGCGCCAGGACGCGGCACAGCGGCTGGGTCTTTCCGGCGACGGCTCTGACACCGCCGGCCCGGGTAAATAAAGAATTTCCGCTCTTTTGCGCTGTTTTCCCTAAAAATAGCAGGTTAAACAGATATATCCATTTGGAAAAAATTTTTCCGGGGGGTAGACAAACGCACCGCACAGATTTATAATAGCTGCGGAATCCTACTACAAAATGGAGAGTGATCGCTATGAAACTCATTATCAAAAACGACTATGATGCCATGTGCGCTTGGGCTGCACAGCATATCGCAGACGCTATCAACAACCACAATCAGGAGCGTCCCTTCGTTCTGGGTCTGCCCACCGGCTCTTCTCCCCTGGGTGTTTACAAGCGACTGATCGAGATGAACAAGGCCGGCACTGTCACCTTCAAGAACGTGGTGACCTTCAACATGGACGAGTACGTAGGTCTGCCCAGAGAGCACGACCAGAGCTACTGGTACTTTATGCACGACAACTTCTTTAACCACATCGACATCCCCGCTGAGAACATCAACATTCTCAACGGCATGGCTGAGGATCTGGAAGCAGAATGCGCCCGCTACGAGGAGAAG